>JAKZTU010000388.1:0-3073 GCA_047516945.1 Acidimicrobiales bacterium | reverse complement strand
CGCGGCGCTATTCCATGCATCAGAACTAGGTGGCAGGGGAAGGCCGAGCACTTGAGAGGCGCTCAATTTGAGGGCATCGATGCTGAGGGCCGCGCCCATATACCGCGCTGCCGCCCAAGCGGTGATCGGGGGTGACATCAGCGCCGCGGCGGCGTGCCACAAGCTGATCCCGTGGGTCGTGACGGTGATGACCGGCACGGATGGCAGCAGCACCCCCGCCTCGTCGACGACTACTTCGATGACGCGTGTTTGTGTCGCAAGCAGCAGTTTCGGCACTAGACGGTTCGCTGCCCAGTCGCCGAGTTCGCTTTCAGATCGCAGCGCGTTGAGGTCTACGAGCGGTGCTGTGTAGTCAGTCTTGTTGAACTTGGTTGGCCGGGTGCCCCAATGAAGTTCGGCAGGGTCGATGAGGCCGGTTGTGATCAACGCTGCGGTGTTGGCGCCGTCTGGAACTCGACCGTTGGCGTCTTCGACGAATCCGACGAGTCCGTAGTACTGATCTCTGAAATCTGCGGTGGCGCTGAGCACGGCGCTCATGGTCTGGCTCTGTTCTAGGTCGACTCTGGGGATCCCGAAGCCATCGGAGATCAGCGGCGCCCAGGTCTCCATGCCTGCGATTTCGTTTGTGTTGATTCGCAGCGGCGGGAGTGCGTGGAAGTCGAGTCCGGTGAAACGGCGAAGTTCGGTCGTTGATGGTTCTTGTCCGTTGCGAAAGACCACTGCGCAGGTGCGTACCGAAGCATCGAATACGCCTTCTCGTGCAGCCCAGAGAGTTTCTAGAGTTCCCCTGTCGGCGAGGGCCTGTCGCGCCCCTTTGGTGTCGGCGGAGGCAAGGATACTGGCCGGTTGCACCAGGCCGAACCGTCCACCGTCTGCGCGCACGACCTGCGACGAGAGCTCCGCGAAGATCACCGCGGTGTCCGCATAGCCCTTGGCAACCCCGGGATAACGCCGTTTCAGGAACGTGGCGAGTTCTTTTGTTTGAGCGGTCGTGGTCTCTAGTTGGTTCAAGAATGGCGGATTGCCGATGACCACATCGAAACCTCCGAACCAACCCGTTTCGGGATTGGCTTGGCCGTCCTTGAACACATAGGGGAACTCAAGGTGCCAATGAAACGCGCTGCTGTCGCCGGGGTGTGTTGTGTTGTCGTCACCTTCCGCGAGCATTTTCGGGGTGAGTCCGAGCAGCGAATCACCGCAGCGAATCCCGCTCTCTCCCGAAGCGGACGAAAGCGCGAATCTGCAGAGTTCCACGGCTATCGGGTCGATGTCGACGCCATAAATGCAGTTCTGTACGACATCACGGCGTGCTTGCTCGATCTCTTCGGCTGTGGGGTTGGATTGCGCGCAGCGCAGAGTTGCCAGTGCGAAGCCGACTCGGTCCGTTGCCGCGGTCAGAAAATGACCCGATCCGCAGGCGGGGTCGAGGATCTTGAGATCGAGCAGCGCACTGTCCGGTTCGTCGCCGGACAGCGCTTCGTTGATCGCCGGGTCGAGTGTCCAGTCGAGAATGCGCTCAACTAGCTCTGTCGGCGTGTAATAGCTTCCACTCGCTTTGCGGTCGTGTTGTCCAGCACGACCAAGCGCCACCTCCCACGAGTCCGTGTCGATGCTCAGCCTCATTTCCAGCAACGACTCATAAGCCGCCCCGAGCTCCCCCGCGTTGAGTTCGCCGCGAATCCGCCGCGCAGTCTCTTCGAATGAACTGCTGATAGTCATCTCGCGCAACCGCGAGGCGTCGAGGCCCTCGAAGAACAATCCGAACAGCAGGTGTAGCAATTCGCGATAGAGATCATGCTCAGTTGTTTCTCCGCTGTTGATCTGGCTACGCACTTCGGCACTGTCGGCTAACAGGGCACCGCCGAGGTCAACGACTGCGCGCTCAACGGCAGCACTAACCGTTTGAGTGCCTGCTCGCATGAGCGCTGCTACTCAAACAGAACGTCAAGCTCAGACTTGTCGTAACCGAAGCAGTCAAGGAACCGCCCCGCACGTTCGCGAAGCTCTTGAGCGTTGCCGTGGCATTCAACGAAATACTCGGACGATTCAACCCGATGGGAGCTATAAAGGAGAGCCTCGTTACGAGCCGCGAACACTCTTGTTCGACCTTTTAACCGGAGCACCTTTTCGAAATCGGATGCGTGTTTCTCATACAGGAGGTCAGCCACCTTGCTAACAATCTCTTTATGGCTGGAAACCGCGTGTCGTGTTCCCCATAGCTGGATCGCGATTGGTTTCGGGCTGCGTTTTTGGCTTGATTTCTGAGCCTTCTCAACTTCAGGTGTCGCCGGAGGCGAATCTTCTGGAATATTGACCATCGGAACAGGTTTGCCACGCAACGCTGCGATGACCTGACTCTTGTCTGGCCTCAAGTTGAGTCTTTCGTAAACCCTCGCCCCGATGAGATCAACCAATTCTTGGTCTGGGCCATTCAACATGCGTTCCCAGATCTCGGGGATCTCCGTCTCTAGACGAGCAGCGTCCAACGTCGCTTTCAACACCGACTTAGCTTTTTTCTCGGCCCGGCCTCTCACCAGAGCTTCTTTGTCCAAGAACGCGCGCAGGTCTTCAGCTAACCGTTCTACCGAATCGCTCCGCATGTCCAACGTCGCAAATCGGCGCTGAATGGGCTCGCCAGACTCCCGAGGCAGGAACAACCACCACTCCAGCCCGGTGGTCAACACACAGATGTCTACGCCTTCGTGAAAGGCGTAACCCAACACCTGTGCTACATGCCGCTTCAAGTCCGAACCGGGAACCTTAGCTTCGATCAGAGCAACCAGCCGGTTCTGGCCACGGGTATTGGCACGAAGCGCGATATCGACTCGTCCGCCCTTTGTCCCCCCGACCGCGTACTCCAACAAGAACTCTGAACCGTCGGTCTGGTCCCAACCCAAGTTCTCCAAGATTGGGGCGATCACCTGGAACTTGGCTGATTCTTCGTTCTGGGGCACGGGGCCTGACCGAATTTTCTCTAACCGCTCTTCCAGGGACATAGGTGCCGACAATAGCACGCACCCTGGGCTTCCCCCGCTTAGCAGGGTCGGTCAGTTCTTTACGCCCGGCTCTCAAG
>JAKZTU010000387.1:0-2751 GCA_047516945.1 Acidimicrobiales bacterium | reverse complement strand
CTTTAATCTCGGGCATGGAGTGCTGCCAACAAGTGATCCCGATGTGCTCAGCGAGGTTGTGAGGATCGTTCACGCGGAGGGCACCGTCGGATCGGCTGACCTGACGTAGCGATGAGCAGTCGGACAGTGGTCATCGGTGGTGGCATCACCGGGTTGTCCGCGGCCCATCAGCTTCATCAACAAGGTGATGACTTTGTTTTGCTGGAGTCGAGCCAGCGGGTGGGAGGCAAGATCGCCGCTGGTCCGGTAGTGGGTTCGACTCTGAGGTTCGATGTGGACTGTGCAGCCGACGGATTTCTGGCCCGCGAACCCGAGATGTCGGATCTGTGCCGTGAACTTGGCTTGGGCGATGATCTGGTGTCGCCAACCGGGGCAGGGGCTTTTGTTTGGGTTGACGGCGCGCTTCGCTCTATCCCTCCGAGTGTTCTCGGGGTGCCGTTGTACCCCGAGAAGCTCGCTGGTAGCGGCATCATTTCTCGCGAGGGCATCAGCGAACTGAAAATTCGGGGCTTCGCCGACCATCCCGGGGTCGTCGGCGACGCCACAGTCGGCGAGGTGGTCCGTGCCCGCGCCGGTGACGAGGTGTTTGAACGACTCGTGGATCCGCTGCTCGGCGGCATCAACGCCGGCAACAGCGACAATCTGAGTATTACAGCCGGTGCTAGGGCATTGGCAGATGCAGCCCGCAAGGGTGGACCCTTTATTTCTGCGCTCCGAAACCACGCCGCGACTGCGGCCTCGGGTCCCGTCTTTTTTGGAGTCAAGGGCGGCAGCCAACGAATCATCGACGCGCTCGATCACGAACTAGGCGGCCACATACACACGCACACACCCGCTGTCTCGCTCAACCGCGAGGGTGACCGCTGGATAATCACAACACCGGCCGGTTCGTTCGACGGCGATCGAGTCATCATCACCACGCCAGGATTCGTCAGCGCAGCACTGCTTGAACCCCATGCCGCCGAAGCTGCTTCGCTGCTAACCGGCCTTGCCTACTCTGACGCTGTGCTGGTCACTTTCGTCGTGCCCTCCGAGCAGGTGGGCCACAGCCTCGACGGCGCTGGTTTTCTGGTTCCACGCGACCAGGGCTTGTTGATGACCGCCTGTTCTTGGTCATCGTCGAAATGGCAACACTACGACGACGGCAGCCATGCCATCTTGCGGGTCTCTGCAGGCCGAATCGATGATCGACGCTGGTTGGACCTTGACGAGTCGGCCCTCGTCAACACCCTGCGTCAGGAACTGGCGCTGACCATCGGTTTGCAAGGTGAAGGTGTCGCGCGGGTCACGCCGTGGCGCCAAAGCCTCCCGCAGTATCTCCCCGGCCATCTCCAGCGTTGCGATCAGATCGACACGTGCCTGCAACGTGACACCCCCGGAGTCACCGTCGCCGGAGCTTCCATGCGCGGCCTCGGCCTCCCCGCCTGCGTCCGCCAAGCCCGCACCGCCACCACCCGACCTTCCTAAACGCTACCCCTAAGCTCGTTCTGGCGGATCAGTGTGTCCGTTGTGAGGCGACGAGTCGGTCGGCGTCGGCGGCTTGATCGGTGAGGAAAGTCAGTTTGCGCTCCCAGCTCACACTGCCTGCCCCATCATGCGCATAGAGCCATCAAAACAGACCGACCGCGCGAAAACACAGGGAACACCACCCGTCTGGCTGTAAAAGGGATGCGCACACAAGGCATTGAGCGCGATCCGTCAACGACAGCGACCGCGTCCCAAGCCGCTATCACACCACAGCTTGCGTGAAACATCATGAAGCTTATGAGGGACTTGTAACCTATCCGCGTCGCCCCTAGGCTAAAGCATCTACTGCCGCTTCTGTGCTGCGCGGCCCCACCCAAGCGAGGATGCCCCGCGATGTCTCAAGCCCATACTGCTGTCATCAGTCCGCTCGAGGGAGAGGCTCCCCAGCGCGCCTGTTCACCGCGGGGCGACTTCCCTCGCGCCGCGCGGACCGGCGTCCTGCTAGCGGTGATGCTCATTGCCCTGTCCGCCTGCGGCGGCAGTTCGGCACCGGAAACGGGGAACAGCACCCAACAGGAGACCTCCGAACTCGCCGACGACTCAGCGGACAACGACTCGGCGTTCGCCACCGAGGAGATCCCCTTTGAGGAGTTCACTGTGCCTGAATGCGACGATGAAGCGTTGCGGACCGACAGAGCGTCACTGACCGCACTTTACAACGCAACCGACGGCCCGAACTGGACAGACAACACGAACTGGCTCACCGACGCTCCCCTCAGCGAGTGGGCCGGTGTCAACGAGTTCTGGTTCTTTAGTGGCGATTGCGTTGCGCGGCTGCGGCTCCGCGGTAATCAGTTGAGTGGGGAGATCCCAGCAGAACTCGGCAACCTCACCACCCTAAAATCGCTGCGGCTCCGCGAGAATCAGTTGAGTGGGGAGATCCCAGCAGAACTCGGCAACCTCACCACCCTAGAATGGCTGTTGCTCGACGGTAATCAGTTGTGCAGACCCGCGTCCATGCGTGACTTTGGTGGAGATATCGACGACATGCCGATTTGCGACGGTTGATGACCAGCGACCGGTTCGAGGAAGGTTCCGGCAGGTGCCTCGACGCCTGCCCGGGGACCCGGTGCCATGCGCCGTTCATCGAGCGTATGGCTGAGCTAGGAATGCACATCTAGACAGCTCCTACCGCCAGATTCACCCATGGTTTTCCTTGTCTCTTCTGTACCCGCGTGACCTTGTAACCCTATAACTACACTCGCGGACCGTGAAGCGTCGGGG
>JAKZTU010000386.1:0-3787 GCA_047516945.1 Acidimicrobiales bacterium | reverse complement strand
TCGGAGAATACATCGACCACTACAAGAGCCACCGGCCCCACCACTCGCTCGACCCGGTCGAGGAAGAACCTGACGATCTTGTCCAGGAGGCGGTCGAGAAGATGCTGGGCCGTCAAGGGATTTCCGACATCATCGATCCGGAGGCGTATCTTCGTCGCTCGATCGTCAATCTCGCGTCGAATCGTCGTCGTTCGTTGGGTCGACTCCGGCGTGCCAGGCGACGGCTTGGGGTCGGCCAAGTCGATCGGATCGGCGCCCTCGATAGGAGGTGGCGTGTCGCCGGATTCGAGGAACGGCTGTTCAACCGCGGGTTCGGAAAGAACAGACGAGTGCCACCACATCCTGCCGACCTTCGGTCAGCACCGTGCGCATCGACACGCACTGCCACTGATTCCACCGCGAGTCATGTTGGCGAAGACCCTGGCGACCAGCAACTGAACATGTGAGACCGTGCGTCCGCCGTGGCCACCCCGCATCGTCCCCGAGAACCAGCAGTGGGCGCCCTCTGCGAGCAGTACGGCGTGTTTAATGTGCTCGATGCTTGTCAGTCGGCTGGCCAGGTGCCCCTTGATGTGGGCCGTATCAAGTGTGACGTACCGCCATCGATCGCCTTCGCTGACCGGCCCTACGGGACACGGACACAGGCATCGCCCACGACTCCGGGGTTCGAGTCCTTGGGTATCCCCCCCAAATCGTGGAGACATCGTCTATTAGGAGACGCTATGTCAACACCACGCTGCTCGGTCACCCACCTTGAGAACGGGACATCCAAGTCGTCGATGATCGGCACAACGTCATCAGGGACACTGATCGTCTTATTAGGCACGTACGTATAATACGTATTGATTATCATCAGTGCAACCAACCGAACGTGGCTGGTTGTCACAGTCCCCAAACCACATCTCCAGCGCACAGTGTCGGCCAATCGAGCGTTTCCAGGGCGGCAAATCGATCAAAATACTCGCAGCAGATCGATCAAACCTAGGTTGCTCGTTGTACTGTGAAGCTGTGGTTGAGCGTCTCTACCCTCGAATTGTCGACCGGCTCGTAGCCGAAGAACTTTTGCCCGAGTTCCCCGCGATCCTAATCGTGGGACCGCGAGGCTGCGGGAAATCAACATCAATGAGCCAGTTCGCCGACACCGTTCTTGACCTGTCCACTCCCGGCGTGAGGACCGCTGCGATCGAGGACCCGGACGGGATCCTCGCAGCCGCTTCCGGCCGCGTGCTGATCGACGAGTGGCAGGAAGCTCCTGAGGTTCTCGGCGCCATAAAGCGAGCCGTCGACACCGACCTCTCGAGCATCCCCGGCCGCTTCATCGTGACCGGTTCGGTCCGAGCGGCACAACAAGCTGCAACCTGGCCAGGTACCGGCCGACTCATCAGGGTTCGCATGTCGGGCCTGACCCAAGGCGAACTCGAAGACAACAACTCCTATAACCCCATCGACACGCTTTTTTCCGACAAAGCGCCAACCTTCGGCCACTCTGCCCTCAGCCGGCACGACTACCTGAACAGAATCGTCGCCGGCAGATTCCCCGACGCCATCGGCAAAACAGATCGAGGTCGTTCCCGCTGGTTCGACGGATACGTCGAACAACTCGTCGACCGCGACGCAGCACAGATCGCTACGACGAACCCTCGTCCTCGAAAGCTCCGGTCTGTCCTGTCCTCATGCGTCGCCCGCACCGGACAAGAACTGAACAAGGAAGCAACCGCCAGAGATGCCGACGTAGCCAAGGGAACAGCTGACAACTACATCACGCTTCTCGAGGACCTCTCGATCATCCAGCGCATCCCGGCCTGGCACAACAAACGCCTCCACCGATTGAACCGATCACCCAAGATCCACATCGCAGACCCCGGCCTCGCAGCGCACCTACTCAACGTCGACGTAAGAGCCCTCGAACGCGACGCGACCCTGGTTGGCCAGCTTTTCGAAACGTTCGTCGCAACCGAGCTCAGCGCCCACATCGAAACGGCCGAACACCGAACCGAAATGTTCCACCTCAGAAACCGCGACGGAAACGAGGTCGACCTCATCCTCGAACGTCGCGGCCGAATCATCGCACTCGAAGTCAAATCCTCAGCCAACGTCGACAGAGACGATGCAAGAGGGCTTCTGTGGTTGCAGGACAAACTAGGAGCAGCGTTTCACTACGGCGCCGTGATCTACGCAGGAGCGCTTCCTTTCCAGATCGACGACCGGATCTGGGCCTTACCGGCGAGCACGCTATGGCGTCCCCCCACGAACACGGTCTGAGTGGGGCGACCGGGTCCACGGCTTTTACCAAGTGGCGGGGGCGCTCATGATCGTTACCGGTGCCGCCATCGTATTGACCGGCTGAACGCCCAAGAAACCCAACCCGCATGAACCGGTAACCGACTGGCTGTCATAGCCGAGGTCGCGGTTGGGCGAGCGCAGCCAAAAGTTGATTGCATCACTATTCATCACCGCACGGGCCATGGCTCTGTGGGGTCTTAGGGGTCGAGAACGGCCCTTAGACCGTCGTCGATGGCGTCGATGAGCGCCCCGGGCAGTTGCCCGGCCGCTTCCACCAGCCATGAGCGATCGACGAGCTCCAATCCGAGCGGCACTGCAACAGAGTCGACCGGCAGACCTGTCACTGCGGCGTTCAACAGCACGTTACCGGCGAGTCCCGCTCTGTCGAGATTCGACGTCAGCGGTACGACATGGGTCTGCCAAACCTCGGCACGCACGACCTCCGCGGAAGACACCACAACACACGGCCGACGCTTGTCGAGGCCGATCCAATACACCGCACCTCGCGTTACCACGGCGCAGATCGCTGCATCCGCTGACCTACGGCGAGCGCGTCTGCCCTGGTGAGCTTCCGCTCGGTCGTTGCCAATGCGGCATCGACTACAAGCTGTTGAGCGAAGGACATGGTCGATTGGGCCGCGTGGAGGCGGAGTTGCTCGGTCACCCACCTTGAGAACGGGACATCCAAGTCATCGATGATCGGCACAACGTCATCAGGGACACTGATCGTCTTATTAGGCACGTACGTATAATACGTATTGATTATCAACAGTGCAACCAACCGAACGTGGCTGGTTGACACAGTCTCCACACCACATCTCCAGCGTCGGCACCCGCCGGTTGATGCCACACCGAAAAAGTAAAGGGAGGAGCGGCCAAGGCGGCTCCTCCCGTTTAGACAGCGACCGACAACTACGTGTCAAGGTCTTCCACTAGCATGCCGGAACAATGGCGGAACCGGAACTCAATAACTCGATGCCGACTTCGCTGGTACTCGCTCGTCTCGGCGAGTTCTTCGGCCACCGAACCCCCTGGCACAGACGCCTCTGGAACGTAGGCACCAACCTCGCCCTTCATGAAGTCATCGAGTATGCAGACGCGACCACTAAATCCGCTCCCTACCGGTCGATGCCGCTCCGGGGTGCTAGATGCCATTAGCAAACCATTAGCAACGCGACACCCCTGCCGCTTCAGTCACCGGGTCTGTCGAGCAGTTCTTCGAAGGCGGCCGGAGTGATCGCTCGTGGCATCTGATCTTCCCATTCGAGGAGATCCTTGTCGCCAGTCACGATCCAGTCGACGCTATGTTCACGGCCCAGTGCGACGAGGTAATCGTCATCGACATCTCGTGTGGTGGACGCGATCGGCGCCGGGTCGCTGACCACGTCAGCGATGCGCCGAACAGTGGCCATGTACAGCTGAGCCAGTTCGGGATCGACGCGCTTGCGGAGCCTCGGCCGGTCAAAGACATCTTCCACCTCGGCAAGAAGCGCGGGACAGATCA
>JAKZTU010000385.1:0-11402 GCA_047516945.1 Acidimicrobiales bacterium | reverse complement strand
CGATGCAGCATGGTCATGGCTTCAGCAACGGCTGTGGGTTCGTCGAGCAACGAAGCGTTGGCCATGTCCATGCCGGTGAGTTCGGCCACCATAGTTTGGAAATTGAGAAGAGCTTCGAGGCGTCCCTGCGAGATTTCCGGCTGATACGGCGTGTAGGCGGTGTACCAACCGGGGTTTTCCAGGATGTTGCGGCGGATTACTGGGGGAGTGATGGTCTCGTGGTAACCCATCCCGATCAGCGATGTGCGGATCTGGTTGGACTCGGCGATGGCTCGAAGAAGATTTTGGGCGGTGGTTTGGCCGACACCGGAGGGGAGATCCAACGGTTCAGACATTCTGATGTCTTCGGGCACCGTGGCGTTGATCAATTCCTCCATCGAACTGACGCCGAGCGCAGCCAGCATCTGGGCTTTTTCGGCTGCTGGGGGCCCGATATGGCGACCCACGAAGGCTTTCTTGCCCTCAAGGTCTACGAGCGGCGTCCAATGGTCGTGTGCGGTCACGGCGACACCTCCGAGCGGGGGATTGTGGGCAAAACAAAGGTTCAGGCTATCACCAAGCAGTCTTACAGCGTGGCGAGCAAAGCAAGCATGGCTGTGGAATTGAGATAGATGTGGGTAGTGATACACGAACCGATCCTGCCCGTCTGGATTCGTCCGTAACCAAGCGCGAGGCCAAGCACAAACAGAATCGGAAAGCGAGCCGGTTCCAGATGCACTGCGGCAAAGATCAGGCTGGTAACGACCAGTATTGCTTCCTCGCGCATGCCTCGTTTTTCAAGCGCGCTCCAAAGTAGTCCGCGATAGACGATCTCCTCCATGACGGGTATGAAGAAAGCGGCAAGTACGGCCAGCAGGACGATCCAGCCGGTTATGCCCGGAGTAGTGCCGTCGCCGTCTTGGATCATGTCGGCCAAAGCAGCAGATGGAGAGATCCCGAAGAGTGATTCCATCGCCAATGCCACCAAGGCGGCAAGCATGATACCGACAAGGAAGAGCACTATGCCGATAGCCAAGTCGACCGGTTTGAAGCGCCAGCCGAGGTCTGCTGCGAGACCTCGGCCCTTGTGTCGAACAGCCAAGATCACATAGATGACTTGTACCAGCGGGGGTATGGCAATCAGAGCGACAAGCCAAGCGTCGCTGATGGTGAAAGCACCGCTAGAAGCAATATTATCGAAACCGTCGAGGAAGACAATCACCCACAACACGATGCTGACCGAGACGAAAATCCCGCTCGCGATCCAGAAGTCTCCGAGGCCCCACCTCAACCATTCGGGATATCTCGGTGGGGTCCGTCCCGAGAACCGCCCGCGCTTGACGGGTGGGGGAGGAGGGGGCGGCAACGAAGAAGCCGTTGCAAAGCGCGAGCCAGGCGGTGGTGGCAGCGACGAAGTCACGGTGCCATTGAACTCATGGGACGCTGCTCATGGACGCTGCACGTTTCGGTCTGTTGTTGCCGCGTGGCGGATGTATTCCGAAGCTTGATGCAAAGGGAAGTCATCAGCACTTGAGATCGACCGTTGGGTGTTGGGGTTCTCTGCGTTCATACTCCGGCAAGGTAACCGGTACTCTGGCTGTGCGTCAGATCAGGAGACCTCAATGAGCCAAAACGATTCCCCGGGTGACTCAGTCAAGACCCGAGTGCCTGCTGTTGAGGGCTTGCACACCATGGAGGGGGAACCACATCTCATTGGAGGAAAGGTCCCTGGGCGAGAGACCTACTTCTTCCCCAAACACGTTGCAGGGGGTGATCCGGCGGTTAGTGGTGCCGCGGAGTTGGAAGAAGTCCTGCTTTCTAGGCGTGGCAAAGTTTGGTCCTACACGTCAAGCAACTACACACCCCCTCCACCTTTCGTGGCTGCGACCGATCCCTACGAACCGATCACCATCGCCGCGGTCGAACTAGAAAAGGAAAAGATGGTGATTCTGGGTCAGTGCGTTGCGGGAGTCACCCCTGATGATCTAGTGATCGGCACGGAAGTTGAGTTGGTCATCGACACTCTCTACGAAGATGATGAGCACGAATACATGGTGTGGAAATGGAAGCCGGTAGAGATGATGCAAGCGTGATGGAGGCGTACTGATGGAAGGCGTGTACTGATGGAAGAGATAGCCATCCTCGGAGTGGGAATGCACCCGTGGGGAAAGTGGGGGCGGAACTTCGTCGACTACGGCACGGCCGCGGCCAACGAAGCCCTCGACGATGCCGGTGTTGATTGGAACGACGTCGGTTTCGTCTCAGGGGCGATCACCGTTCGCTGCGGCTACCCCGGTTACGTTGCCGGGTCAACATTTGCCCGTGCTTTGGGTTTCAACGGCGCACAGGTGGCGTCTTCGTACGCAGCTTGCGCTTCAGGGGCGACGGCGCTGTCGGTTGCACGAGGGCAGATTCTCTCAGGAGCGGCCGATGTAGCTCTGGTCGTGGGTGCCGACACGACCCCTAAAGGCTTTCTCGCACCCAACGAGGGCGACCGCCCCGACGACATGGACTGGCTGCGCTTCAAACTTGTCGGTGCCACCAACCCGGTGTATTTCGGCCTGCATGCCCGTCGCCGAATGGATCTCTATGGCGCCACCTCCGAAGACTTCGCTCGAGTCAAGGTCAAGAACTCTCGCCATTCGGTCCACAATCCCAGAGCCCGTTTCACCAAGGAATACGACATCTCCGATGTGGCAAACTCTCCGGTTGTGTCCGATCCTCTGCGCCTGCTCGACATTTGTGCGACCTCAGACGGTGGCGCAGCGATGGTGGTGTCGTCGATGGCTTACGCCAAAGCCCACGGTGCCGGCGACCCGGTGCGGGTCGCCGGCATCTCGACGGTCACGCCGACCTTTCCAGACACCGTCATCGACTTGCCTTATCTGGCAACAGATTCTGCTGGGGAGACTGCTCCTCTGAGTCGAGGGTTCAAGACTTCCATCGGCGATCACGTGTATGCCGAAGCTGGGGTTGGTCCCGAAGATGTCGATGTGGCCGAGGTATACGATCTTTCATCCGCTCTGGAGCTTGACTGGTACGAGCAACTTGGCTTCTGTCCCGTAGGCGAAGCGGAGAAACTCCTTCGAGATGGTGTCACCACAATCGGGGGCCGTCTTCCGGTAAATCCGAGCGGTGGACTCGGCGCCTTTGGAGAGGCAGTCCCAGCCCAGGCAATCGCTCAGGTTTGCGAGTTGACGTGGCAGCTACGCGGTCATGCTGAGGCTCGTCAAGTCGAGGGGGCCAAGATCGGAATAACTGCCAATCAAGGCCTCTTCGGCCATGGTTCTTCGGTGCTGGTGCGCCGATGACGATTCACGAATCCCTCAGCGCCAACGGTGTCCTCGAGTTGGTGATGGACAATCCGAAAGTCAACGCCTTGCCGATCGCCGACACCGACCGACTCGCTGAAATTCTTAACGGAGTCGAGCAGAGAAGTGAGCTTGCAGCGGTCATTCTCACAGCAACCGGACGGGGTTTTTCGGCCGGGGTCGACATCAAAGAGATGCAAAAGATGCCGGGCAATTCGGGCATCATCGAAGTCAACCGAGCCTGCCTCAGCGCCTTTCGAGCGGTCTATGGATGCGCTGTGCCGGTGATTTGCGCGGTCAACGACTTCTGCTTCGGCACTGGCATTGGACTGGCCGGGAGCGCCGACATTGTGGTCGCGGCGCAGGGTGTGCGCTTCGGACTTCCCGAGATCGACAACGGCGCTCTTGGGGCAGCTACCTACTTGGGTCGTTTGGTTCCCGAAAAACACCTTCGCTGGATGCTGTACAGCTGCGAGCCCGTGTCCGCTGAGCAACTCGAAGCGTGGGGGACAGTTCTTCGAGTTGTCCCTCCGGCGCAACTGATGGACACGGCCCGGGAAATCGCCGGGGTGATCGCTTCAAAGCATCCGACGGTAATGCGGGCAGCTAAAGCCTCTCTGATCAGCAATGACGATGATCCCAGCCGCGGTTATCGCTTTGAGCAAGGGTTCACCTTTGAACTCAATTTGCACGGTTTGGGAGACGAAGCCCGCGACGCTTTCCTAAGAGGCGAGCGACACAACAAACCTGCTGGTGGCTCAACTTGATCTGAGTTCGTTGCCGAACTGACGCAAGCGGGCGATGGCTTCGGGATCAACCTCGGGCAGTTTCGCGGCGAGCGAGTCTTTGATCTGTTGGTAAGTGTCCAAATCGAGTCCACACTTTCGGCAATTTTCGAGGTGGGTGCTGATCTTGTCCGCGAAGTCTGGCTCGAGATCGCCGTCTAAGTAACTCTGCAACACCTTGCCGAGTTCACGGCAGTCGACGCTGCGGCTCTTGAGGCGGTACCAACGTCGGCGGATCATGTCCGACGTCCATTCACGAAAGCACCGCTCGACTCAAGATGCTTGCGGATTCGGGTGCGGGCTCGATGAAGTCGGCTCATAACCGTGCCAGTCGGCACCCCCAGAACTTCGGCCGCTTCCTGATATGAGAGTCCCTGAATGTCGATCAGTTCGACCACGGTGCGGAACTTGTCAGGTAGAGCTTCGAGTGCATCTTCGATGGCCGCGTCGAACACGGCTTCAACGACCGTGTTTTCTGGTCCGAGTTGGTGACTGCTTTGATCCTGGAGTCGTTCGATGGCCGTGTCGGGGTCGTGCAAAAGTTCAGGTCGCTTGCGTCGCACCCGGTTGATCTGAGCGTTGCGCATGATGGTGAGCAACCAGGCTCGTGGATGGCGCCCGTCGAATCGGTCTACGGCCCGGTAGGCCCGCAGCATGGTGTCCTGCACTAAATCCTCCGCGTCGGTAGGGTTGCGAGTTATAGACCGAGCGACCCGATAAAGCACTTCTATCTCGGGGACCACGTAGCGGTTGAAAGCGGCATCGTGAGAGCTTGTATCGGCTAACAGTTCGGCCATTAGTGATGAAATCTAGCGCGTGCGCGGAATGCTGTGGTTCTGGCGTGGGTTTAGAGCGCAGTGGGAGGATTGCATCGTGTTCGCTGGGCACCGTTGATTGGCAGCATGGTCGACAACGAACTCGACCAAAGAGAGATCGGCGTGGTGTTGGAACACCTTGAACACTGTCGGCGCTGCTTGTTTGATCTCGACTGCTTGGTGCGTATGAAGGCTTCGTTGGCCCGGCTCCCAGCGACAAGGTCAGGGGTCGTGTAATTTCACTGATGAGGTGGGCACCGAGCAAAGATCCCTGTAGTTTCAACGACGATCGAAGGCGCGCGAGACGATGATGCTTGACTTTGTTGAGAAAATCGGCTCGCATGTTATTCGTTTGACCGCGAAAGTCGCGGACAACAGACAACAACAAACGGAGCAATCATGAACAAGGGCGAACTCATTGCAGCCATGGCCGACAAGGCGGGCGTGAGCCAAAAGGACGCGGGGAACTGCCTCGACGCCATGATGAGTACGATCGAGTCGGAAATCGGCGGCGGCGGCGAAGTTGCCATCACCGGTTACCTCAAATTCGAGCGTGCAAACACCAGCGCCCGGGTTGGTCGCAACCCCCAGACCGGCGAAACGATTAACGTGCCCGCAGGTACCCGCTGCAAAGTGTCCCTTGGCTCGAAGTTGAAGAGCGCGGGGAAAAGCTGAACGGCTGCCAACGAGCCGTTGCGCCTAGATCGCAATGAACCTGCCGAAGCCAGTTGAGGTATTGCCTCACCGTTCTCCGTTTCTCTTCGTAGACGAGATACGCGCCATTGTCCCGGGCGAATCTGCCGTCGGAATTTGGCAGCTCACGGGTGATGAAGCTTTCTTTGCAGGTCATTTTCCAGGCCGTCCAACGCTCCCCGGAGTGCTCATCTGTGAGGCGATTGCACAGGTGGGAGCGTTGGCGGTGCTGACCGATGAACGATACGAGGGCAAACTCCCATTGTTTGGAGGGCTCGACAAGGCCCGCTTCAGACGTCAGGTTGTCCCCGGCGACACGCTGAGGATCGAAGTGGAGATGACACGGTTGTCGGCGCGGGCCGGCAAAGGTGAGGGGCGCGCCACCGTCGATGGTGAGCTCGCCGCTAGTTGCGAGTTGATGTTTGCCATTGTTGACGGTGGCTGAGCGTTGACGGTGGCTGAGCGTTGACGGCGACTGCGCGTTGACGGCGACTGCGCGTTGACGGCTACTGAGCGCATCGGGCCTTAACTCAGCCCGGGCCGATGACGAGCGTCCCGTTGTGTCCGCCGAACCCGAAGCTGTTGGACAGTGAGGGGCCCGGAGCCCACGGACGGGGTTCTCCGACCACAAGGTCAATCTCTGGCATCTCAGGATCCAACGTTTCATGACCTGCGGTTGGCGGAATGAGTCGGCGGTTCATGGAAAGCAGAACCGCGGCTGCTTCGAGCGCTCCGGCACCGCCTAGCGCGTGACCGGTGACGCCCTTCGTGGAGGTGATCACTGGTCCCGGCGCACCGAAAATCTTGGCGATAGCGGCCGCCTCGGCGGCATCGTTCTTGTCTGTGGAAGTGCCATGGGCATTGATGTGGACTACATCATCGGCAGTGATACCAGCGTCTTCAATGGCGAGGCGCATGCAGGTGATTGCGCCTGTTCCCCCTGGAGCGGGTGCTGTGATGTGGTGAGCATCGGCGGTAGAGGCCGAACCCAGAATCTCCCCTAAAATTGTTGCGCCGCGGGCTTTGGCGCGAGACAACTCCTCAAGCACGAGTACGGCTGAACCCTCGGCCATGACGAATCCATCGCGGCGTGGATCGAAGGGTCGGCTCACGCCGCTGCTGGAGAGTGCGGTCATGTTGGTGAAACCTGCGACAGCGGTGGGGGTAAAGGGTGCTTCGCTGCCTCCGGCGAGTACCGCGTCGCAGTATCCGTTGCTGATAAGCCTTGCCGCGTTGCCGATGGCGTGGGTCCCTGCAGCGCATGCGGTGACGGTGTTTTCGCATGGGCCTTGCCAGCCGTGGCGCATCGACAATGTGGCCGCGGCTGCGTTTGTCATCATCATGGGCACCAAGAAGGGCGACACTCTGCGTTCGCCCTTGGTGAGGCGAATCTCGATCTGTGTCTCAAGGGTCTCAATGCCGCCGACACCGGTTCCGATGAAGGTGCCGAGGCGTGCTGGGTCCGCGCCCAACTCGCCGGCTTGCGCCAGTGCTTCGTCTGCTGCCGCTACTGCAAACTGGGTGAAGCGGTCGCTGCGCCTGACCTCTTTGGCATTCTCGAAATAGGGAGAAGCGTCCCAATCTTCGAGCACCCGCGGGCCGACCGGCGCGGGCGAGCAGAGACCTTCCCAGAAGGCGTCAACGCCGACTCCACAGGGAGCAACGACGCCTAAACCTGTGACTGCAACGCGGCGACCCTGCATCAGATCTTGGAGACAATCAGGTCGTATGCACCTTGAATCGTCAAGATCCCGTCAAGTTCTTCTTCTTCGACATTGACATCGAATTCCTCCTCGAGTGCCATTACCAGCTCGACTAGGTCGAGACTGTCGGCGTCGAGAGACTCGAAAGTTGCGTCCAAAACGACTTGATCGGCGTCAACCGACAATACTTCAACTGCACAATCCGTGAATCGTTCGAAGTTGTCACTCACTTGCTTTCTCCATTGCTTTGTGGGGATTACGAGGCTATCCAGCCGAAGCGGGTTAGCCCATGGAAAGGCCGCCATCGATAGGAAGCACCGTACCGGTGACGAACCCGGCGTCCTCCGAGGCGAGATATTCGATCGCCGCGGCGATCTCTTGTGGCGCTCCGAGGCGGCCGAGGGGCACCATATCGAGCATTGCGGTTCGTTGGGCATCGCTCAGCGCCGCGAGCATGTCGGTGTCTATAGGGCCGGGGGCTATGACATTCACCGTGATATTGCGCCCGGCGAACTCCTTGGCGAGCGAACGGGCCAAACCGGTGATTCCCGCTTTTGAGGCTGCATAGTTTGCCTGCCCAGCCTGTCCTCCGAGGCCGACGACGGAGGAGACGAAGACAATTCGTCCCCAACGCGCTCTCATCATCTGTTTGACGACCCGCCGGGCTACGCGAAAACCACCTGTCAGGTTGGCGTTGAGGACTTCGCTGAAATCGTCGTCGCTCATGCGAAGCACGAGGCCGTCGCGGGTGATTCCGGCATTGCTCACAAGAATTTCAACCGGGCCCAAGGACTCTTCTATCTCTGTGACCGCGGCATCAACTGAGTCCTTGTCGGTTACATCGCATTTCACGACAAACAGGCCTTCAAGGTCATCGCCGGTGCCCGAACGGGCAGTTACGGCGACTTGATGTCCGCTGGCTTGAAAGCGCTTGGCGGTGGCGAGCCCGATTCCTCGGTTGCCTCCGGTAACGAGGACAACCCGACTCACCAGCGCACCACCAAAGTTGCCCAGGTCATGCCCGCGCCAAAACCGGACATCAGCACGATCTTGCCGGGCTCCAGCACTCCTTGGGACGCGGCTTGTTCCATGGCCAACGGGATGCTGGCAGTCGAAGTGTTGCCGGTGGTTTCGATCACGTTGTGAGTCTTCGACATCGGTAACGATGTTCGAGCACAGACAGCCTCGATGATTCTGATGTTCGCCTGATGCAACAGGACCACGTCGACATCGTCGGGGGTCAAACCGGCTTGTTTTAGAGCCGACTTGATCGAAGCCGTGACCGCGCGCACGGCACGCTTGAAGACTTCGCGTCCCGCCATTTTGATCGTGTCGCCATGCTCGCAGTAGAGGATTGAAGCGAGGTTGCCGTCGGCGCCGAGATCAAACGCCAGCAACTCACCCTGGTCATGACGTTCCATAACGCACGCTCCGGCACCGTCGCCGAACAGGATCGCGGTTCCCCGATCCTCCCAGTCGACCAAGGTCGACAGTGCGTCGCTGCCCACGTTGAGAACCCGATCCGGTCCACTGGGCAGCAGCATCATTCCGTATGCCGCCACGTAACCGTAGGTGAAACCTGCGCAAGCGGCATTGACGTCGAAGGCACCGCAATTCAGCCCGATACCAGCATGAATCTGTGCCGACGTGCCCGGGAATCTCTGATCGGGGGAACTTGTGCTGAGGACCAGCAGATCGATGTCGTCGGGCGTCAGGTCAGCGGCTTTCAAAGCGTTGTTGCTGGCTTCGACACCCATCTCGGAGGTGAGGCCGCCAACGTGGCGAGTGGTGATCCCGGCACGGTCGCGGATCCATTCGTCGTTGGTGTCCATCATTTCCGCGAGGTCGTGGTTGGTGAGGACCTTCGAGGGGAGCGCTGTACCTATCCCGACGATTCGTACAGCCATCAGTGAACCCGCAGCCAAGCGATGGGTTGCCGTGATGTCACGCGTTCTCCCTTGAGAGCAAGTACACCGACTATTTCTCCAGCGAAGGAACTGAGGACTTCCTGATCCCCAACCGTACCCAACAGGTCTCCTACGGACACATGACGACCGGGTTCACAGCCTGGGGCCAAACTGAAGATACCGGCACTAGGCGATACCACGAGTCGTTCTGTGGCAAAGAGATGCTCTCCTTCAAGAGCGGGGGTTTCGCTTCGGAGTTGCACGGCCAGCGATTCCAAAAGGCCGTCAAGGTCCGCTGGTGTGGCGACGTTGACGCGGTTGGCCTCCTTGAGGGTTCGCTTCACGAGACCCGTTAGAACATTGCCCGGTCCGAGTTCAACGAAGGTGTCGAAACCGTCTTCGGAGAGCGTTCGCAAGGTCTGGCGCCAACGGACCGGGGAGCAGAGTTGCGCGCCGAGCAATTCGGGCCAGTCGGCGGGATCGTCGTGAGGTGTCGCGTCGACGTTGGCGTACACGGGTTGTTCTGGTGGCCGGAACTCGACTTGGTCGATGGCTTTGAGCAGACGGCGTCGTGCCGGTGCCATGAGCGGAGTATGAAACGCTCCGCCGACTGGGAGCCGCATGGCCCGTTTGGCTCCGGCTTCCTTGGCGATCTTGCAAGCCTCGTCGATATCTTCGGGGACCCCGGCGATGACCACTTGGCCGGGGGCGTTGTAGTTGGCTATCCAGACGTCGCCAGCGGTCCGTCTACAAGCAATGTCGGCTTGGTCGTCTTCGAGGCCGAGCAGGGCGGCCATGGTGCCGGTCTGCTCGTCGGCCGCGGCTTGCATGGCATCGCCGCGTTCGTTGACCAAACGCACGGCATCGCCGAAATCGAGAGCGCCTGAGGCGGTGAGTGCTGAGTATTCCCCGAGGCTGTGCCCGGCGTGCGCAACTGCCTCGGCCCCAAGGCGGCTGACTGCGTCGAGCACCACCATCGACATGGTGAAGGTAGCGAGTTGGGCGTTGCGGGTCATCGTCAACTCTTCGGCAGCGGCATCGAGCAACAACGCGGCGACATCGCGATCGACGGCTTCAGAGGCTTCCTCCACCAGTTCCCATGAAGGGTGGTCAGCCCATGGCGCACCCATCTGCGGGCGTTGCGAACCTTGTCCCGGGTAGGTGAATACGATCATTTGGCTTGAGGCTCCCGGGGTGGCCGGCTAACAGGGCGCGTTAATTTCTGTGTCTGAGAGGGATATACGTTATTCGTGCTGTGGGGTGTCTGACTCGCGGGCGCACCGCAGGGTTTCAATATTTGCGCTTCGGTGATCGTGAACTGTGTCACTTTGAGACTGTCGAATCAGCTTGGTTGGGGGCTGCGGGGCCAGTCGGATAGATCCTGAATGTGTCGACGGATAGAAGCTTCTCGCAGTATTCCGACTACGGCCAGTCCAACAAGCACCCAAAGAAGACGCCACCGCAGGAGACGGAAACGAGTGCCGGACGACATCTCTTAGAGGCTACGCTGTGCCTGCAGGCTCCGGCCAGGCCCCCTACAGTTAGGCACAACCATCCTGCCCGGGTGGTGGAATTGGCAGACACGGCGGACTCAAAATCCGTTGCTTTTCAAGAGCGTGCGGGTTCAAGTCCCGCCCCGGGCACAAACGAAACAGCGCATATCCGCAGGTCAAAGCACTTTTTACGGAGTGACAGTTCGAGGCTTGTCCCCGGATTTGTCCCACGAAGCCGCCCTCCGGAAAGCGCAGGACGCGGTTCACGCAGCCCGGCACAACACATGAGCAGACGGTCCACAGCGAAGGTGTTCCCGCAGCGAACATGCGCCGACGTTGACTGCGGCGTGGTGTTCCAAGCGACCACCGACGCGCACCGTTACTGTTCGCGGCGGTGCTCGCGGCGGTCAGACGCGGAGCGGGAAGCCCGTCGACGGTACCAGTTGAAGCACGGGCGGGAACCGCGACCGAAGCCACCGGTACGCCCGTGCGAACATTGCGGCGTCGAGTTCCAGCCGAAGCAAGCGCCGCAACGGTTCTGCAGCGACAAGTGTCGGGCGGCTCGGTACCGGGAGGTCAACCGCGACCGGCTACGCGAGTTCAACACCGCTTACGCAGCCGAACGCCGGGCCGACACAGCCGAGTGACCCTGTTGCCGAAGTGTTGCCGGTAGCCCGTCGAAGTGTTGCCGAGGGGTTGTCGTACCGGCATCCGGG
>JAKZTU010000384.1:0-6092 GCA_047516945.1 Acidimicrobiales bacterium | reverse complement strand
CTTGATGGACTGATCGCCAAGCCTTGTAACGGCACTTACCTGCCCAATAAACGGGCCCAGTTCAAGGTAAAACACACCCGCACTGCCGATGTGGTTGTCGCTGGTTACCGCATGCACAAAGACGGCAACGGGGTGGGTTCGTTGCTCGTTGGTTTGCACGATGAGCACCAGCGGCTTCAGCACATGGGGGTGGCCTCTAGTTTCAAGGCCAGCCTGCGAGCCGAACTCGTCGACACTCTGGCCCCCAACATCATTGAGGATTTAGCTGATCATCCTTGGTCTGAGTGGATGAACCCGCAGGCTCATGAAGGAGGCCTGATGCCGGGTGCTCCGTCGCGCTGGAGTAGCGGCAAGCCGTCTCAGGACTGGACGCCGCTCGATTGTGAGTTGGTGGCAGAAGTCAAATACGAGGCCGTGCTCAACGGCAGGTTTCGGGGTACGACCCGTTTCGTGCGCTGGCGGCCGGACCGTGTGGCTGTGTCTTGTGAATACAGCCAACTCGTACAAGCTGCTGCCATGGGTATCAGCGAGGTACTGAACGCGGAGGGTTGATCAGCCATTACCGGGCTCCTCGCGGATGAGGTCGTCTTCAAAAAGCGCCCGCCGGGACGCCAGATCACGCCGCGGTTGGACCGACACCCGAAAGGCCCGAATGGCTGCGGTCCCTGCGCCGAGCAACCCGATTCGAGGCCTTACTCGGTCCTCATGTCACACCGCCTGTTTAAGTTGGGCGCAGGGTCGCTGTTCCCCGCATCGAACGGCCAAAGTCGCCGGATAGCCGGATATAGGAGGGGGAGCATGACCCAGTGCCCTGATAGGGATGCGTAGGCTACCATTGGGAGGCAGCGAAGGAGGATGCGTGGCAGCCGAAGTAGCTGAATATGGCGGAACCTGGTCGCTGTTCCGAGGCGACGCGCTTGACGCTTACGCCCAGTGGCCTACACCCTCTGCCATTATCTCCGACGGTGCCTACGGAGTTGGCGGGTTCCCCGGCGATCCCCGCACCGCCGACGGGTTGGCCGAGTGGTACGAGCCTCATATCGAGTCCTGGTCCAAGCACGCGCGAGCGTCCTCTACTCTGTGGTTCTGGAACACCGAACTGGGCTGGGCAACGGTGCACCCTGTGCTGATCCGCCACGGGTGGGAGTACGTGCAGACCATCGTCTGGGACAAGGGCATAGCTCATATCGCCGGGAACGTGAATGGCGAGACAATCAGGCGCTTCCCGGTCGTGACGGAGGTGTGCGTGTTCTACCGGCGCTGTCTGGAGTTCCCTACCCCCGACGGCGTGATGCCGGCCAAGCAGTGGCTGCGCTACGAGTGGCAGCGCGCTGGGCTACGCCTGCAGGCCGCCAACGAAGCGTGTGGGGTGGCGAACGCGGCCACGCGCAAGTACCTGACGCAGGACTGGCTGTGGTACTTCCCTCCACCCGAAATGATGCGCCGCCTTGTTCTCTACGCCAACCAGCACGGCCGACCGGGCGGCGCCCCGTACTTTTCGCTAGACGGCAAGGTTCCAGTCAGCGCTGAGGAGTGGGGCTCGCTGCGAGATGTCTGGAGCCACACCCACGGGATCACCAACGTGTGGGCGGCACCACCTCTCAATGGCAGTGAGCGCTACAAGGGCAACCGGGTCCGGTCGGCTCCGCGGGTGCATCGACCGGGCCGCAACGCCGCCGTTCACCTCAACCAGAAGCCACTGGAGTTCATGCGTCGCATTGTCACGGCGTCCACCCGCCCAGGCGACGTCGTGTGGGAGCCATTCGGCGGGCTATGCAGCGGCGTCGTCGCGGCTACGGAGTCCGGGCGCGATGGATACGCAGCGGAACTAGTCGAGCACTTCGCTGACCTGGCGGTCGAGAGGCTCCAATCTGCGTCCGGCGCTCCTTTGGTCGAGACCACAACATGACCGCTCCCATCCCGGAGCCAATCGCTCCCACGCCCGATCCGGACGACCCACGTACGCTCCTCACGGGCCGAGTTAAGGAAGCGCTTCTGGCCTTGCCAGGATACTTCAACTCCACAACGAACATAGAAGGGATCGACGCCAGCGATCTGTTCGCGCTCAACACCATGCTCGGGACCACGATCGAGGTACAGGTAGTCAAAACGCTGAACCGGATCCGGGATGTCTGGGATCCACATGATGAATGGCCCCTGCACCGGTTTGACCGCCAAGCTCAGACATTTCCTGACGTTCTACTGAGAAGACAGCTTGATTCGGGTGACTTCGATGTGGCCTTGGGCATAGAACTCAAGGGGTGGTATGTGCTGTCCAAAGAGGCGGAACCCAGCTTTAGGTACACGGTGACCCCAGCCGCTTGCACGGACTGGGATCTGCTAGCAGTCGTGCCTTGGCATTTGTCCAACGTGCTGTCGGGCGTCCCACGCGTGGATTCTCCGGGTCTGTGGTCCGCAAAGCACGCCGCCGAGTATCGCAACTACTGGTGGCAACACATCCGCGACACACAACGTAGCCGTGCAATCGAGGCACCTACCGTTGACGCCCCCTATCGGCAGCGAAGCAACACTTCAGACAGGCCCACCTACGACAGAGGCGGCAACTTCGGCCGGATTGCAAGAATAGGCATAATGAACGACTGGACCAAGGACGTCCTTACCCGGCCCGTCGCTGGAATAGTGGTTAGGGAGTGGATCGATTTCCTCAAGAGGACCACCACTTGATCCTCAAGTGCCAAACCCGCGCAGCTACCTGAAGCCGTCGATTCACGCACCGAAATCAGCGAACAGCCGATGAGCCCGCTGAGCAACCCGTTCGGCGCCGATAGCTGAACAACGCTCATCAAATCCGGCACCTGGACCGGCCCAAAGCAGTTCATCGACCGATGCGCTCACTGGAGCGTCGAGGTCGACCGTGGCGATTCGCCGAAACAACAGCGCTTCCTCGAAGTATTCACTGAGCGTTAGAGCCAACTTTGCGCCACCACGGACATCAACGTTCCACTCCGCCACGTCGAACGGAATCCGGTCGATATGCCCGAACTTCGACAGGATCTTGGCCGCTGACTTCGCGCCCCAGCCCGAAAGCCCCGGGAAGCCGTCTGCGGAATCACCCACCACCCCGAGATAATCGGGAATCGACTCTGGTGGCACACCGAACTTCTCGATTACCCCTTGGCGGTCGTAGGTGATGCCACGGCGACGATCAAGTTGCACGACTCGCCCGTCGGCAGTCACGCATTGGGCGAGGTCTTTGTCGGGCGTGCAGATGATGACCTGTTCGACCCGCTGATCAGCTGCGGCCATTGCCGCACCGGCCGCTAGGCCGTCGTCGGCTTCGTGGGTTATTTGTGGCCACACCGCAAACCCGGCAAGCTCCAGCAACTCTTCTACCTCACCGAACTGAGCGAAAAGATCCGGTTCTACCCCGCTGCCATCCTTGTAGCCCATATAGAGGTCGTTGCGAAACGACTCGATCACATGGTCGGTGGCGATTCCGATGTGGGTGGCACCGCCGGCCACGAGGTCCAGCACCGTGTTGAGCACACCACGCTGCGCACCGAGGCGGGTATCGCGGTTGGACGGGGCGTAGTGAAAGCGGAACAGCTCGTAAGTCCCATCAACAAGATGCACAAACATCTGCCGAGCTTCCCACACCCAAGAGCGCGACGCGCCATGATGCGTGTCTATGGAACTGGAGCCGACCAACCTCCCGATTGAAGAAGTGATCGAAGAGCTGCGGGGCGCGTTGGCAATCACCGGTCACGCTGTTTTGGTAGCGGAACCGGGCGCAGGCAAAACAACCGTCGTTCCGCTGCGTCTGCTCGACGAGCCGTGGTTGGGTGACCAGCGTATTGTCATGCTCGAGCCCCGACGGGTAGCAGCTCGAGCAGCGGCACGACGCATGGCTTCGTTGCTGTCCGAAGAGCCGGGGCAAACCGTCGGCTGGACGACACGCGACAACCGCCGGGTAGGCCCCCGAACACGCATCGAAGTCGTGACGGAAGGCGTGCTCACCGCCAGGCTCGTCTCCGACCCGAGCCTGGCCGGGGTGGGAATCGTAATCTTCGACGAATTTCACGAGCGCAGCCTTCCCGCCGACACTGGCCTCGCACTCGCTCTGCACAGCCGCCGCGAACATGGTCTTACGGCCCGCCTGCTGGTGATGTCGGCGACTCTTGACGACGACGCTGTGGCCACCCTGCTCGGTCAGGG
Source organism: Acidimicrobiales bacterium (assembly GCA_047516945.1). GTDB lineage: Bacteria > Actinomycetota > Acidimicrobiia > Acidimicrobiales > Aldehydirespiratoraceae > VXYK01. The sequence goes on along the minus strand of JAKZTU010000384.1, from coordinate 1,916 downwards.
CGACGACCCTGCACCGATCATCACCAGCACGGGACGGACCCACCCGGTGGAAATGCGTTGGCGTCCCCGCAAGGCGCGAGCGCCATTGGTTCCGGCTGTCGTCAGAGCTGTTCGCGAAGGGTTGAAGGGACCCGGTGATCTGCTGGTGTTCTTACCCGGAGTCGGCGAGATCCGCCGTACCGAAAAAGCGTTGCACGCCGAATTCGGCAACCTTGGCCCCGCAGTCCTGCCACTGCACGGGTCTCTACAGGCCAGCGAACAAGACGCCGCTCTGCTCCCCCGATTACAGCGGCGAATCGTGCTAGCTACTGACCTGGCCGAAACCAGCCTTACCGTCGAAGGCATCGGCGTGGTCATAGATTCAGGTCTGGCACGAGTCCCGCGCCACGACCTGCGCACCACGATGACTGCTCTGCACACGGTGTCGATTTCGAGGGCGTCAGCCGACCAGCGAGCCGGCCGCGCCGGACGTACCGGAGCAGGGATCGCCATCCGGCTCTGGTCGAAGGTCGAACACGGCTCACGGTTGCCGTATCTTCCTGCCGCTATCACAGAGGTAGAACTTTCTGATCTTGTGCTTGATCTGGCCCGCCGGGGTCTCACCGATCCAAGCCAAGTGCCCTTTCTTGATGCTCCTCCCGATGCCAATTGGGCCGCTGCGGTGGCACTTCTGCAATCACTTGATGCCCTGAACGAATCGGGCCACGCCACGGTGCTGGGTCACGAGATGGCCAGCGTCGGTGCTCACCCACGCCTGGCCAAGATGGTCGTGGCAAGCGCCCACCCGTGGCTGGCTTGCCTGCTCGCCGCGCTTGTTGAAGACCGAGATGTCTTGCGCGGTCGACCCGACGAACTTCCGACGGACATGGCTGAACGTCTCACCTTGGTGCTTGACCCCGAACGCCACCATCGAAACGCCGATCGACAGCTACTACGCAATGTACGCAACCGGGCCCAGCGACTGGCCCGAAGCCGAGGCATCGAGCAGGTTCCGGTCGATCCCAAAGACATCGGCGCCACCCTGCTGGCTGGTTTCGGAGATCGCATGGCCCGCGCAGTGCAGGGTGTTAGTGGTCGTTTCGTCCTTGCCGACGGGCGCAGCGCCAGCATCGGGCGAAATGATGCACTGGCCAGTGGACGAGGCTTGGTGGTTGTCGATCTCGGCGGACGTCCCAAGCACCCGAGAATCAACCGAGCCGCTCTGCTTGAAGCCACGATCGATCATCTCGTCTACGCGACTCCCGATCTCGAAGCCACCGTGGCCGAGATCATCGAGTCTTGGGGTGTGACGCCAACTGAAGGTGGCCGTCACGACGGGCGGGGCACACGTAATGCTCTGCTCGCTCTCGGTGGCGGGACTTACCTTGAGGTCATCGGCCCTGATCTAGATCAGCCCGAGCCCCCGGGTCCGCGACCGTTCGGTATCGACGAACTCGCTGAGCCCGCGCTGGTCGCGTGGGCGGCGGGAGTTCCCAACCTTGATCTTTGGATCGCCTGGGCGCGCCGCCGTGGTGTTGATCCTGGCGAGGCGGCTGCGATGACTCGCACAACCCCAGCCGATGAGACATTGCGTTGGCGCCTGACTCCGCCCCCCACCAACAGCGATGGTGATGGGGTGCTGCCGTTCCTGATCGAATGGCCAGGTACTACTCCGGTCGAGTCGGCGGCTAAGGGGGTGACGCTTACGTCTTTTGTGCTGCGACATCCGAGTACCACACTCGCTAGTCGTCTCGCCGAGTACGGCGTAGCGGTAACTGTCGAACCAGGCCCCGCATCGGTTACCGCAACCCTGCTCACCCCCAACGGCGTGGTGGAGTTGTGTTCTACCAGAGCCGCAGAATGAGCGGCGGCGCGCTACTCCTGCACTAGCTCGATCAGCGTGCCGAGCGAGCCTTTGGGATGAATGAAGGCGACTG
>JAKZTU010000383.1:0-6409 GCA_047516945.1 Acidimicrobiales bacterium | reverse complement strand
GTGTAGGAGCCGGGGAGGAGGCCGCGTATGGAGTAGGTCCCGGTGGCGTTACTGGTGATGAGCACGGTGCCCGCGCTCCGAGCACGGGATCCGTCGTGGAGAACCAGCTGACGGTGTAGATCAGGCCACTGCGAGCATCTTCCTTATCCGTGTCGGAAAAAGGGAGGTGGTGTCAGTCTCGTCTACCAGCGCGGCGAGGTTCGCCCAGATTGTCTTCCGAACTTCTTGGTGCCGGAGCCGTGTCTGTCGCCCGATGAATTGCTCAATCACGTCGAGGTCGCCCGGAACTGCCCTCTCACCACCGGTGAACGGGTGGTCGGTTTCGGTCAGGATGCGGTCGACCGGGGCCAGGCTCACTACGGCAGGTTTCTTCCGTTCTCGCTCGTTGACAGAGAACCGGCATCCGAGTTCGATGGCTTTCGCGGTTTCTTCTGGTGTTCCCCGCCACCAGTGCCGCACCACTCCCCTCGGTCGGTGAGCTTCGAGGAGTTCCATGGCCTCTGAGGTGGCTCCCGCTGAATGGATCGAGACGATTCGGGGCTGCTCTCGGAGGGCCTCGAGGATTGCATTGAGCGCGTCTTGTTGCTTGGACATGGGTACTGTGCTGTTGCCATCCAAGCCGACTTCGGACACCAGCGGGGTGTTCTGGGCTAGGCGCTTGAATTCTCTGGTGGAGAAACCGTTGATCGCGTCCTTCACTCCTGGGTGCGCGCCGACCCCCCATACCGTAACGGGGTCAGTTCTTGTCAGAGTGCTCTTGAATTCGCCGAGGCTCCTAGTGGCAGCGAAAATCACTGCTTGAAGTGCCAACAGGTCCCCCGGGTCGATTGAGGTTTCGATGTGGGCATGGGCATCGAGGGGCGGCCAGATCCGGTTCACAGGACCAAAGCCGCCAGTTCGTCGAGCCCGCGGCGAGCGACGCCGATTGCGGCTTGGGCGTCAGCATCGGATGGGAGGTTCAGCGTGACGTCGCTGGGATCAACGCCCCGTGCGGCGGCATATCGGACAGCCTGCAGGTCGCGTCGCCGCTTTTCGCTGTACCAGCCGTCGTATGCGCCAATTTCTGTGGTGAGGTCTTCGATGAGATAGGCGGTCAGGTCCGCAATTCCGGCGCGGTGGAAAGCGGCCCTGCGGACCAGGCATCCGAAGCACACCCCGCAATGTAAGATGCCCGGTGTTTTCGCGAAGCGGATGTCCCTGCTTGAGCGCAGCCAGTCCTGTGCCATGTTGGCGGTGGATGCCAAGAATCCGAAGATAGACGCCAACCGGGCGAGGAGTTCCACCACGACATTATAGATAGGGGTCGAACGGTCTCCTTGTTGCCGAATTCCGCGGGTCAAGCGGCAGCCTCCGTCCATGCTGCTACTCGTCGCCGGGACCGAAGCCTTCCAAACCGATCACACGAAACAACGCTCTCAGCCAAGCAAAAATACCCGTGGTATCGGGTCAACGGATGCTACTACTGCGCCCGCGCTTGCAACACATCCTGAACGGCCTGGAGAACCGTCCCTCGAGCGCCGAGCAAGGGGGGCTGTGGGAAGAGAACCAGCTCACGGTGTGCCAGGGGGGACGGCGGTCTGGATCAATTTGACTGTTGTGTCGTCGCGGTTGATGGTGGCGGCGAGGAGTGCTGGTGTGGGTGGGGCAGACGCGGCGGCGTTAGCGAACTAGGTAGCCGACTACTCCGTTGGCGTTTATACTCCACAGTTCAGCGGGGACGTAGCGATCTGGGATTCCGATGGCGTCATCTTTGCTGGACAGCACCATTCGGTCGAAAGCGTCGCCGTGATCATCGATCATCTGTTCGATTCTGTCGTCTGTGTTGGCGTCGCTGTCGTGATTGACAAGCCACACTCTTCCGCCTTGCCGATGGTCATTGTGGTTGCAGGCTTTCCAAGTACCTTCATAATCGGCATGTAGGCCACGAGCTATGAGTTCCTTGCCGTAAGGCCGGGCATCGGGTCCGTTGCGGTTTCTGAGCATTTGATTTACTCCTTCTTTCGTTTTTTGGATGGTCGCGCCGAACGAACAGTGCGTTGGGGGCGAGGCCGCCCTTGTGATCGGGCCGACGATCGAACGGTGGAACCAGCTGAACCTCTGTTGCTGGATCAGGAACGCGTCGTCGGGGTATTTCGGGGGTGGGGTCGAGGGTGGGGGGGGACATAGTTAGAGCCCGAGGCCAAGACCTCGGGCTCTGAACTAATGCTTAGTTGCAATTTTGCAGCTAAGTAGCCGGCGGCTCACTGTGCCCGGCGGAGAGCACAGGAGCCAGCCGACTACATCTTGGTATTACTTATGAAGGTACCGGCACCACCGGAGCGGCCGCCGCCGCGCCATCTGGGCTCTTACCAACATGGTTGACCGCTACCACCGTCACTGTGTAGGTGCCGCGATTCAAGCCAGTGATGGCGTACATACCGGTTCCAGCGCCTGAGACAGCAGCACTGCCACGGCTACCAGTGCCGGAGTGCGTAGAGCGAGCGTTTCAAGTCGTTGGATGTCGGGGTCGGACAGGTAGCTTTCAGGTCGCGAACGTAATGCAACCCGTTCGGAGTTGACCAACACGCTGCGGCGATGATCCGTGCACACAACGCCGACATTGCCAGCCCACAGCTTCATCTAAGCCTTGGGGATTAGACGAACGTTGCGGGTTACGGCCCTCGGTTCTTCTTGTTCTGCCGCTCGGCTGAGCGGCGCTGTTGTCGGTTGGGCTCCGGCGGCGGTTCTGGAGTCTCTACCTGCATCCCCTGTTCGACCACCACTGGTTTCCATATTGCCAGGTATGCCCGCCCGTGGTGGTTCTCGATCAGCTTGGTGGTCCCGGTGTCGTTGAATGTGTGCCTCACGGCATGGTGCACAGACAGGACGAGATCTTGGAGTTCCTGGTCATCTTCCAGCCTCGTGATTGCAAGACCTTGCGCGATTGCATCATCGACCGTGACCGGGTGTCTGTGGGATTTGAACTCCGAAAAATTGGCAAACCAGGCTGCCACTTCTACTGCCTTTTCCAGATTGTCGCTAAGCATATGGGCGGCAAGTTGCTCGGTCACTAGAAACTCCGCTCGCTGTCGCGAGTGCTCACACTCGGCTATGAGGCCCGGGGCCAGTGAGCGGAGGAGAGGCATCCACGCCCCAATGTTCTTGGGATCCTCGCACTCCTCCTTCGCCATTTTGAATTGGTCGAGGATGGCTTGTGCGGGGGAAGACCTGGGTCCTTCAGGGGTGAACACAGTCAATTGCGGGTCAATTGGGCCGAGTTGGGACTGCTTGCCCATCAGAATCTCATCGCAGGACAACGCCATCATGGTCGCCGCGGACATCGCTGCAATCGGGATGACCGCACGGATGTGGTCGAACTTAGTCCTGAGGTATTCCATTATCGACCCTGCCGCATCGGGATCACCCCCAGGGCTTGTGAGTATCAGATCCAGTTCGCGCTCGGTGATGTTCGATACCGCCTCCATGAAACCCTGTTTGTCTCCGAGGGTCAGCGACAGTTGGTCGCCGCCGACACCCGGTCTGTCTTCAAGCCAGCAGGTCGCATAGACGATTGCTGCTCGGCCAGTGTGCTCGCTCAGCTTGTGGAGGTATTTCCGCCTCAGGACATCGTGTGGAGAGGGTCCCTCACCTTTGAGATGCGCGAGTTCCTGGAGCAGTTCACCCCAAGTCGGCACCTAGAACCCTTGTGTGGAGTTCGACGCGACCATACGCCCTAAGCTGGGAGCGGAAGCGCGGGCTGCGGGGAAGTAACTCTGTTCGGCCAGCTCATAGGCGGCGATAAGATCGGACACACCGGCCTCGTACTGCGCCAACCCTTCTATCGATTGGTCAGCTGTCAGTCCAATCGAGTCGTCGGTGGTTGGGGCAGGGTCGCATGTCATGGTGTTGATCTCTCTTGCAGAAAATGTCGAAGTGCACCAAGACTATAGCGCCAGAACCGGATCTGACGAAATATGGTGAGGGCCGTGAGTCACGGCGAGCGGCGCGAATCATCATTCTGCCCCTAAGGTTTGGTGTCATCTAATCAAACTGATTCCGTACCGATCAACGCAAATCACGGACTCTGGTGGGGAGTCGCGGGTGGAGGAAGGGGCTCGGCTTGGGTCGCCGTTAAGGCTGGCGGTGTGTCTCGGGGGCGGGGTAACGGTCAATGGCACGCCGGAGATCGTCTCCGATTGCGTACCAATCTCCGGCTAGGGCTTCCGCGGCGGGCGAAGGGGCGCGCTTGGGCACCGCGAAGGACCTGATAGGAGAACCGCTAGATTGCAGGAAGTCGGGAAAGGTGTAGCTATGCCGCGCGTTAATTTGGAGGATCTATTCGTTTATGACCAGTGGGCGGTGTACGCCCGACAGTTAGACCGCTTGGAGTCGCATTTGGAGCAAGATCTGCAAAGCTTCGAGCAGTGGGTAGAACAGCAAGCTAAGCGAATTGATGACGAAGACACGCTCAGTCAGTTCTATGATTTCTACTCTGAGGAGTACCACGAACACAAGGAGTTCAAGGTCATCCTCATGAATTCCCTGTTTGTGAGTTCCTTTGCCTCGTTCGAGCACCAGTTGATGCGGATCTGTCATGTCGCCAAGCGCAATTCTGGTAGCCCTTTCTCGGTCAGGGATCTCCGTTCTCCTTCTCCGACAGAAAGAACCAAGACATATCTCACGAAACTTGGCGTCGAGTTCCCCTCCGATTCAGACGAGTGGCAAAACATCACCAAGTACCGAGAAATCAGGAACAAGATTATGCACAACGGAGGTCGTCTTGGTGTCGAGGAAGACGAGGGAGACATTGCTAGGTTCGCTAGGCAGAAGGGGATCTCTACTGCCAAGAGTTCGGAATTGACTGGCGGGAGCTTGGAATTGACTCGAGCCTTCTGCGACGAGGCTGGAGAACAGATCAATCAGTTGCTACGTGCGGTCTATCGGGCCTACCGACGATGGCGCAAGACAGCCGAGTGACGTCTTGGCTGATCACCGCATTCATGTAACCCGGTGCTCGGTCAGACTTGGAGTCCAGAGTTTCCTCGAACAGGCGACGCGAGTCGGGCGAGAGGATTTTGGCTGGGGTGGTCGTTGCGATTGGGGAAGCGGTCCCTCTGCGGCGCGGGGCGCCAGTCGCGTGGGGGCTCCGGGGGTGCGACTGGTAGCCGGTGGTGGTTCGGTGTCGGCGCGCCGAGATGACGCCTTTTCTGGCGAGTCGACCGAGGGAACCACCGAGGTGGAGCTGCGAACCTGACCTCGTCCCCAGGATCCAATAATGCGGGGAAGCGTCTTAGGGTTGAGATGGGGAAGGTGGTTCGGCGAGGGCGAGTACGCGGTCACTGAGTCCGTCAAGGGCAGCAACCATAACCCTGAGAGGAAGGTCACCCCTTACCTCTCCCTCGTAGCCACCGATGTCCAATCCGAGTTCATGGAGGAATTGTGCGTAGTGCTCCACTTCTTCGGTTTTGTAAGGAAGGAAATAGTCAAGCTTCGTTCGTGCCGGGAATTCGACTTTGCCCCGCCGCAACCCCCAGATGTTCAGCACCGACAACGTCCCGCTGTTAGATCGTCGGCAGTTAACCCGCAATGAGAATCCGTTCTGTCGTACGGAATCCGCCTTCAGGTAACCGGGTGATACAGAACCAGGATGATCGGTGAAGATCAACTTGGTACCCAGACGCTCCTCCAGTCCAGCAACGAACGGGATTCTGCGCATCTTTTGGGAAACATTGATTCGTCTGGTCATGGCTGTTTCTCCTTTAGGAGCATGCCCTGGGCCGCCGTCCTCTTTGAGGTCTGGTCCATACTGGCCATAGTTCGCGGAGGGAGACGGGGGAGGGTGTGTATGAGGTCGGGGTCTACGGGTGTTGGTGGGGGCGACTTCGGTGTCCCAAGGTGGGCGGAGTACCGGCCGCGGGGGTGGCTTCGGGAAGGTCCGGACAACAGCCGATGGATTCAGCTCAATCCTTATGGTAACCAAATACGAATTCACAGTCTTCCTCTTCGCATTGCCAAAACACGATGCCGTGATCATCGTATTTGAGAGCGACTCCACCGCAATTGGGGCACTTCGGGTCGTTTGGGGAATCAGGATCGTCGGTAGAACTCGGGGGTGTCATAGTTGTTTTGCCTTTCGTTGTCTTGAAAGGAGCATCTTTCCGGGTGCTCCACGGGAAACCTAGTTGTCGCTTTCGTAGGGACAACTAGGTGCTTCGTTGCTTGACGAGTGCGGGTAGCGGTCGAATGTCCGCCGGGTGACAGTCCAGACCCCCCCAGGCGTGGGGGGGACATAGTTAGAGCCCGAGGCCAAGACCTCGGGCTCTGAACTAATGCTTAGTTGCAATTTGCAGCTAAGTAGCCGGCGGCTCACTGTGCCCGGCGGAGAGCACAGGAGCCAGCCGACTACATCTTGGTATTACTTATGACGGTT
>JAKZTU010000382.1:0-36786 GCA_047516945.1 Acidimicrobiales bacterium | reverse complement strand
CTACAGGAGCCGAGACTGGTTCGGAGATTCCGACGCCTGGGGCCAGAGACACGACCCCGTCGGTTCTTGCGGCGATCGTTGCCCATGCCCCTGGTGATTGGTTCGACGAGACCTTGGAGAGTTTCGCCAACCAGGACTACCAGCGTCTTGAAGTCATGGTGGTGGACTCTGCTGGTGATCCTTCCCTAGCTGCTCGGGTGCAGAGTCATCTGCCCGAAGCCTCGGTACTGGACGCGTCTGACACCGATGGATTTTCTGCCGCCGCTAATGCGCTTCTCGACACTCACGTCGATCCCGTGTTCTTGATGATCTGCCACGATGACATTGCCTTGGAACCCGATGCGGTTCGGTTGCTTGTGGTTGAGTCGCTGCGCTCCAACGCGGGGATTGTTGGACCGAAACTAGTTGATTGGAACAACCCCGACCGCTTACAACATGTCGCGTACATTGTCGACCGTTTGGCGGTGGCTGCCGACGTTGTAGAACCGGGAGAGATCGACCAGGAGCAGTATGACGCTGTCGTAGATGTCTTCGCGGTGCCCTCGGCGTGCATTTTGATCCGCACTGATCTGTTCCGGAGCCTCGAAGGTTTTGATCCCGGAATGCCTTACCACTGCGAAGACGTTGATCTTTGCTTTCGGGCGCAACTCGCGGGGGCACGGGTAATGGCGGTTCCCGATGCGAGAGTGCGGCATCGCCAGGCGCTTTCGACACGTACCGGGGTCGACGACGACGATCTCCGTCGCTCCCGTCACCAATTGCGCACGGTGATGGTCACATCGAGCTATCCGTCTCTGTGTTACTTGCTTCCCGTCGCTTTCTTGTTCTCGTTCGGGGAGTCTATGGCTGCCTTGTTCGCGAGGCGGTTCGGTCAGTTCCGTGACATTTGGGGGGCTTGGCTCTGGAATCTCGCTCGATTGGGAGAGATTCACAGCCGACGCAAAGCGTTGCGGCGCATTAGCAGGACCCGACACAGAGATGTCCGAGCCCTCCAACAGAGGGGGAGCGTTCGGGTGAATGCCGCGATGCGGGGGCAGATCGGTCCAGATGGTGCCCATGCGGTGGGACAGGAGTTGGCGTCGGTGATGCGCACGGGCACGGCTCGGATCGCAGCTTTGGTTTGCGGGTTGGTGGGGTTGTTTGTGCTGTTCGGTTCGCGGTCGCTGATTGCCGATGGCATTCCCGCGATCGGTGACTACCTCCCGTTCGGCGACTCGGGCTCAGAAATGATCGGTGACTGGTGGAGCGGATGGCGCGAGCGCGACATGGGCAGTTCAGGCGCAACCTCCGGCGCGGTGGGTTTGCTCGGTTTGATGTCGATTCTCTCGGGCGGTGCTATGGGCTTGGTGCGCACCCTGTGGGTGTTGTTGCCTGTCGTGGTGGGTCTGGGGGGAGCTTGGCGGATGCTCCGGCCAACTGGCTCGAGGCGTGCTCAGCTTGGTTCGTTGTTCGTCTATACGGTGATTCCGCTGCCATGGGCCGCCGTTGCTAGTGCCAGTATTGGCGGGATTTATGCCTATGCGCTTGCGCCGTGGTTGCTCACAGCGCTGCTGAGCGCGCAATCGGCATGGTCAACTCAGCGGGCCGATGATTCGCGGCATTCGGTAGGTCGTATTGGAGGGATAGTCGGCGCGGCTGTTGGTGTGACTGCCCTTTTTGATCTGTCTGCGGCTCTGATCGCTGTTCCGATGATCGCTGGTTTGTTCCTAGCGGCGGTCCTCACAGTCAACCTCAAGGGGATACTGCGTCTGTTTGGTTGTGTGATTGTGGCGATACCGGTCGTCGCGGCGCTTGTCTTGCCGTTCCTGGTGGACTTGTTCGTAGCTGGTCCGACTTGGGTGCCGCTCGCTGGTGGGCGTGACGGCTCAGCGTCGGCAATCTCGCTGGTCGACATCATTAGTTTTGATATCGGGCCAACCGAACCGGGTGTCTTTGTTTGGGCTTTCGGCTTTCTAATGGTCATCCCGATGGCAATCGGACGATCGTGGCGGTTTGCTTTGGCGGTACGCGGCTGGTCTGTGGCGATTGTGAGTTGGGGTTTGACTTGGGTTGCGGCTTTGGGTTGGCTGCCGTTCGGTGTGCCCGACAACAGTGTTTTGTTGGCGACCGCCGCAGCGGGCGTGGCGATGACCTGCGGCGTTGCGATCGTGGCGTTCGAACATGACTTGCCGGCTGCAGGGTTTGGCTGGCGACAGGCATTGCTGCCGTTGGCGGTCGTCGCCGCAGCGGCCGGTTCGATTCCTGGACTTGCTTTGGCGGAGTCCGGCCGCTGGGAGATGCCTCGTGGCGATTATGAGGACGTTTTGCCTTTCGCTGATCCGTTGAGACACGGAAGTTATCGAGTGCTGTGGATAGGGGCTCCCGAAACCATCTTGGGTGATGGCCGCCCGCTGGTAGCTGATCTCGCCTGGGTCGCGTCTATCGACGGGCCTCCGAACTTGTCTGACCGCCTTCCGACGGTAGACGCTGGGTCAGCGTCGCTGGTGAACGAGGCTTTGTCGCGTGCGATCAATGGCGACACGATACGTCTCGGAAGAGAACTCGGCGGTCTCGGTTTTCGTTACGTTGTTTTGCTGGACCGGCTTGCCCCAGCTCCATTTAGTGATCCAGACGATGCGGTTGCGATACCGGCGGGTTTTAGAGACGCCATTGCTTCCCAACTTGACTTCCGGCGTCTTGAGGGGATCAACAGCGCCGTGGAGGTCTACGCGAACACGGATTGGACCTCAGTTCGCGCTGCTGCAACTCCGGGTTTCGACAACGAAGTCAACGAAATATCCGACTTGTCGACGATGCCGATAACGGGGACGGCGGGTGTGATGTCAGGCCGCGGCGACAAGATTTCCGGTTTGATTCCCGATGGTACTGAAGTGTTTCTGGCGCAAACTAGCGATCCCTCATGGACGCTCGAGGTTGACGGTTCCCGTGTGGCACAGCGTCGTTCGGTTGGATATGCGACCACGTTTCTTCCCCAAGATGGTGGTACCGGCGAATTGACCTACTTGACGGCGCCGTGGAGACGATGGGTGTTGATCGTGCAGGTATCTGCGATTCTGCTGTTGATAGGCGTGGTCGTGGTTCGCCCGGTGATTGGGCATAGACGGTGAGCTTTTTGCGCGTCTTCGTTGGCTTGTTCCTCACTGGCGTGCTCGCGGCCGCATTGGTGCTCGACGGGTCCGAGTTGTTTGATGGGGCCGGCGTTTCGGAGACCTTCGAGAGAGACATCGAACAGTTGGTGGTTCCGATGACTTATTCGATCCCAGTGTCCTGGCGAGAAAACGGAACTTGGTTTTGTCCCGGTGGGTCCGCTCCGGGGGGACGCGCTGATGTATCGCTGGAGATCATTAACGCCTCCGCGGAGCCTGCACAGGCCATTGTGTCCGGTATTCGAAGCGGTCTCGGTACTGAGCCTACGGATGCGTTGGTGACGATCGAGGCTGGTGGGCGGAGCGGCGTGCGGTTAGCTGATCTCGTAACTGACTCACCGTGGATGGGAGCCGTCGTTGAGGTTGACTCAGCCGACGTGCTCGTGGAGCAGACTTATGTGGGTGCGGCCGGGACTACTGATCGCGCGTTGTGTCACACTCGAACCTCTGATCAGTGGGTGGTCGCCTCGGGCGCTACCCGGTTCGCTGCGCAGGGCGAGGAGATGATTCTGTTGTTTCTGAACCCGTTTCCTCATGACGCGGTTCTTAACATTCGTTTCAACTCTGATGTGGGGGTCGACACTCTCAATGGTGTTGTGGTTCCGGCTCGTCGCGTGGTCGCCTTTGACGTCACCGAAGCGGTACCGGTGGCCAGTCGGGTTAGTGCCGTGATCAATGTCGTCGTTGGTCGGGTTGCCACTTCGCGTGTGCAGTCCCAAGGACATGCTCCGCCGTCAGAACAGGGTCAGCCCGTCGGGTTGTCTGTAACTCCGGCCACTTCGGGAACAGCTCCCGTCTGGCATCTGTTGAACCTCAGCAGTACCGATCGTGACGATGTGGTGAGCGTGGTGAACCCATCTCCAGACCAGACAGCCGAAGTCGATCTTGTGATCATTTCCGACGAACAACTGAGACGAGATCCAATTGAGCTGACTGTCGGCCCCGGTGCTGCAAGTCAGGTTCGTTTGAGCGAAGTGAGCAGGCTCTCTGGATTGGCTTCGTACAGCATTACTGCTCGGTCGTTGACGGGCCTTCCCATAGCGGTGATGCACGAAAGCACCGACTTGTCCGCAGAGGGCCGGGGTGACGTTTCAGATGAGGGCGAGACTGAAACAGAGGGTGTGTCTGAGGCTCAGGGTTTGCTTGACTCCGACCTCGGGCCACAGAACGTTTCGGTAGCGGCAACCACTGGTATAGACGTGAGTTCTACGAGATGGCTGGCACCGTTGGGGAGGGGTTCGCACCGCGTTGTTATCTTCAACCCTTCGCCCACGTCGATCGCCACAGTTGAAGTGGCGGTCGTTGACGGGCAGGGTCGGAGGGTAGTTACTCAGATAGAAATCGCTCCACTGCGCCGTGCCTCGCTCAGCGCTTCGGAGTTGGGGGGTGAACGCCCGATCACCGAAGTTGTGTCTTTGTCGCCTGTGGTGGTGAGCCGCGATCTGAGGGGTGTGTCTCAGCACCAGTTGCTCCCGGGAGTCGTAGCATCTGAGCCCGTTGCCCTTAGTCAGCGCTGAAAGCCGTTTCGCCCAGGTTGCACTCTTTGGACACCGTGCCCGGATCACGAAGTTCGGCTAAAGAGGCCCAAAGGTCCGTGGCGGTGGTCGGTCCCAGAAACGCCCTCTGCACGGCACCGGTTTCATCTGCGATGAGAACCATGGGTACCGAATCGACTCCATAGCGTTCGTGTAGCTTTGCCTCGGAGCTCAGTTCCAACTCCTGTACGGACACTTGGCTGCTAGCCAAGTGTCTAGCCCGCTCCATTACTCCGGCACATGTAGCACATGTTGACGCGGTGAATACAGCAACGAGCCATGGTCGAGTTGCGCCATTGAAGTCGCTACGGTCGAGTTGTCGCGGAATGGTGTGGGTGTTGGCTGCGGGTGTCGCTTTATGCCCTCGACTCAACAGCGCCGCGACAATCCCAGCTATAGCTACACCACCCAAGACTAGAAGTAGGCGGTCCATGCGCAGCGTTGCTAAGAGTCGTCGGAAACAGTCACTTCAGCCGGGATCGGCTCGGCGACGCTGGTCTCCGTCACCGCTTTGGTGTTGGCTTCGATAAGGGGTCCTGAACTCGCCAGCGCGATGAGGCGCTCCACTTCGTCTCCTGAGATGGTCTCGTGTTCAAGCAAGGCACGGGCTACGAGGTCGAGGCCCTTGCGGTATTCGGTGAGAAGTTGATGGCAGCGATCCTCGGACTCCATCAGGATCCGGCGGACTTCGGTGTCTACAAGCCTGGCCGTGTCGGGGGAGTAGTTTCTCGATTGCATCATGTCGGCACCAAGAAAGACCGGTCCACTGTCGGACAAAGACATGGGTCCGACCGCAGAACTCATTCCCCATTCGGTGACCATAAGGCGGGCGATGCCGGTTGCTTGAGCAAGGTCGTTGGCAGCTCCAGAGGAGAACTCGTCGAATACCATCGATTCCGCCACTCTCCCTCCCATGGCCATGACCATGCGAGCCTCCGCCTCGGCTTTGTCGAGTGTGTGGCGATCTTCGGTGGGGAGCGTCATGGTCACGCCGAGGGCCATGCCGGTGGGAATGATCGTGACCTTGTGGACGGGATCGTGGTTGTGCTGCACCGCCGCGCACAGGGCGTGGCCAGCTTCGTGGTAGGCCGTGCGCTCCAGGTTCTCTGGGCTTTGGGCTACTGACAATCGCTCGATTCCGAGGATCACACGGTCTCTGGCAGCGTCGAAGTCCTCAGCAGCGATCTGGTCTTGACCGCGACGAACCGCGAACAGTGCCGCCTCGTTGACGAGGTTTGCGAGATCGGCGCCGCTCATGCCGGGGGCTCCTCGGGCGATGATATCGACATCAACGTCGTCGCTGGTGCGCTTGCCTTTGAGATGGACTGCAAGAATCTTCTTGCGGTCGTCGAGTTCTGGCAGCGGTACGACCACTTGTCGATCAAAGCGACCGGGTCGCAAAAGCGCCGGATCGAGAATGTCGGGACGGTTGGTGGCTGCCATCATCACGATTCCGTCGGTTGGTTCGAAACCGTCCATTTCGGCCAACATCTGGTTGAGGGTTTGTTCGCGTTCGTCGTGCCCGCCGCCAAGGCCGGCGCCTCTCTTGCGTCCGATGGAGTCGATTTCGTCTATGAAGATGATCGCGTTACCCATCTTGCGAGCTGAATCGAATAGGTCTCGCACTCGGCTAGCGCCGACGCCCACAAACATCTCCATGAAGTCTGAGCCCGTGACTGAGAGGAAGGGCACGCCTGCTTCACCTGCCACTGCTTTGGCGATGAGAGTCTTGCCGGTGCCCGGGGGACCTACGAGTAGCACTCCCTTGGGAACGCGGGCTCCGATCTCGGCGAAAGGAGCGGGGTGTTTGAGGAATTCGACGATCTCGGTGATCTCTTGTTTGACGTCGCTGTAGCCCGCCACATCATCGAAGGTTGTCCCGGGGCGTTCGGTCGAGTAGGTCTTGGCTTTGCTGCGACCGACCGACATGATGTTGCCCAATTGTCCCTGCGCTCTGCGCTGCATCCAAAAGAAGAACCCGATGAGGAGCAGAACCGGAAGCAGTATCGGGAAGATCGAGGTGAAGAAGTTGGGCTTGGGAGTCTCGAATTCGAGTTTGGTGTTTTCGCCGATCAGTTCGTGGTCAGCGTCGGGTAACGGCGTAGGGCCAGTGGTCTCGAACTCTCCTAGTTCGCTGGTAAAGGTGATGCCGCCGTCGTTGTTGTCGTATTTGACTTCTGTCACTTCGCCCTCAGTGACCCTCTCCAAGAAATTGGAGTAAGTGACCTGCTCTCGGGACTCACCCCCCGTGAAGTAGTTGACCAGCATCAGCGTTAGCAGGGTGCCGATGACTATCCACAATATGTAGCGTGACCACCCTGGTGTTTCGCGTTGGGTTCCGCTCTTGTCGTCGGATTTTTCGCGATCGCCCGACACTGGCGGTGGTGGAGGCGGTGGAGGGGGGTTGGACGCCATGTGTCAAGCGTAGACGCCGCTGCGAGATATCCCTGTCTTGCTTGTTGGTACGGGGTACGGTGCCGAACGTGAATCGTCGCTGCGCCCGACCTGCTTGTCGTCATCTCGCTGCTACAACACTCTCATTCTTGTACGCGCAACAAATGGTGTGGATTGATGATCTTCATGCTGAGGACTCGCCCGCTAACCATGATCTGTGTACGGTCCACGCTGATCGGACAAGACCGCCGCGGGGTTGGGATCTGAACGACCGACGGTTGAGTAGGCAATCGGCGGCTGAACCGCAAGTGGATACACCCGCGTTGCGCGACGGACCGCGTCGACTTCGTCGGGCTGGATAGGGTCAGCGGTGTCGGTTGCGGATTCACCACCGACGCCGGGCCGTCGGGTGTTGCTGGCTTTTGTTGCGATATTCGTAGGGATCGTGGTGTCCGCTTTGATCGGCGGCACGGTCGTAAGCGCCTCTGGCTGGGAGTTCGATGTTGCTTCGGGTCTGGGCGACGATTTTGGCCGTGTCGCGGGGCAACTGGCAGCCGAGGTTCCCCTTGACCACAAGCGCGTTCCTCTTATGGCTCGAATGTTGCTGGCGGTGCCTTTGTGGGCGTGTCTGCTGGGAGTTCCGTGGCTTGCTTCTCGTAATAAGAAACTCGATTTGCGTCGAGATTTCGGCTGGAGCATGTCAAGGCGTGATGTTGGTGTGGGTCTCGCGATCGGGGTTGGCATGCAAGCCCTGCTTCTACCGTTGATCTACATGCCGATTCTTCGGTATGTAGACGGCGATGCTCTGGAAGCTCCGGCACGTAATCTCGTCGCTTCGGCTGACTCGTCGCTGGGGATCTTGGCTTTGGTTGTCCTTACTGTGGTGGGGGCACCGATTGCTGAGGAGTTCTTGTATCGGGGTTTGTTACATCGGGGTTTAGCGGAGTTGTTGGCGCATCGTGGCCGAATAGGTACGGCACTAGCGGTTCTTGGGTCTTCAACTGTGTTTGCAGCTTCGCATTTTCAACTTCTCCAGTTTCCGGGCTTGTTGGCGGTAGGCATAGTTGCCGCGGTGGCGTTTCAGCTAACGGGTCGTCTGGGCACCGCGGTATGGATCCACGTGGGATTCAACGCGACCAGTGTGGTTGTCTTGCTACGGCAAGTCGCCTAGAGGCCGAACGGAGCGAACAAGATGGCACAATGAAGCGTCATGAACGATGAGTCCGCGCGTCCCTCGCCACTTGCGCGGTTGTCTGAGTTGGGACGTTCGCTGATAGCGCGTTCGCCGATCTCGAGATGGTCACTTGATGTGCGAGCGATCTTCACCGCCACGGTCGTGGGTGGGGTCACTTTGTTCGTCGTCTGGAACGTCTCACCTTGGTTGTGGTTCACAGACACGACGCCGACTGGTGGAGACCTGGGGGCCCATGTGTGGTCGCCGGCCTATCTGCGTAATGAGCTGTTACCGAATTTCCGGCTGACGGGTTGGTCGCCTGATTGGTATGCGGGATTTCCGGCCTTCACGTTCTACATGGTGGTTCCTTCGTTGCTGATAGTGATCGTCAACGTCGGGTTGGACATCTCGATCGATTTGCTCTCGGCTATCGGTGTTGCTGTTGCGGTGTTCGTAGTTTCTGGCAGGTTTTGGGCTGAGCGAAGTTCGCAGGCGATTGTGGCGCTTGGACTTGGCGTCGGCAGTGCCCTGTTCGGGGAGGTTGCAGAAGGCCGCGTCTTTGTCACGGACTGGTTGGGGTGGTCGCCGCTCGAACCGTTCACGTTCAATGACACATCGGTCGATCTGGCGATCGTTGCACTGTTGCTTCCGGCCGCGGTTGGCACGCTTGTGTGGTCTGCTGTGGCTTCAGTTGAGCGTTGGCGAGTTGCTATCACCGCGGCCGCGGTTACAGCCACAGTCCTAGCCGTTCCGATTCCGTACGGCGTGGCCATGAAGTTGGTGGTGATCGCGGGGATCGTGGCTCTTCCGGTATCGGCTTACCTTGCGGGTCGTTTGAGCAATTTGGCATATCCGGGGCCTGCACTGCTGTCGCTGATGACCTTGCCGTTTATTTTCGATCGGTCGTTCAATATCTACGGCGGAAATCTGATGTCCACGATGGCTGGTGAGTTCGCCTACAGCCTCGCTTTGTCGGTTGCTTTGCTGTTCATCGGGTTCGCGGTGCGGGGACTGAGCAGTGGCCGGGACCGCGGCGTGGCCGCGGTGTTGCTGGCTTTGGCAGGTCTTCTTCATTTGTTCGCAGCATTTTTCGCGCTCGTCGCGTTATTCGCGTTGCTGCTGTTGCGGGTTGGGCGGCGCGATATCTGGTGGGTGGCTGTTGTCGGCCCTCTCGCCGGGCTGTTGTCGGCGTTTTGGGTGTTGCCCTTTGCGTGGAACCTCCGCTACCTCAACGACATGGGTTGGGGGAAGGAGCGTCGCTACGCCGCGGCGCTTTGGCATCGTGGCGACGATCTCGGGAATCAGAGTTTTCTTGTTAACGACTTGCCGTTGCAAGTGTTCGTTGTTCTCGCGGTCGCTGGGGCTGTGATCTGCATCCTGCGCCGGGTTCGCCTCGGGCTTATTCTTGGTGTCGTGGCGGTGGTCTTCGCGGCTGTTTTTATTCTGCTGCCCGAGAGTCGGCTCTGGAACGTGCGAATTTTGCCGTTCTATTACTTGTCGATTTACCTGATGGCCGGCATTGCGGTCGCCGAGTTCAGTCGACTCGGGGTTCAGATGCTTCGTCCCAAGCGCGCCGACCACATTGAGTCTGGGGAGTCCGGGGAGTCCGGGAAGTCTGACCCTGCAGTATGGGCAGCGGTTCCTGCCGGGCTGTTCACAGTGCTAATCCTGATTGTCTTAGCGTTTCCGCTCAGGTCCGTACCGTTCGCCACGAACTTTCAGCGGGTCAACGCTGCTGGGGAGGTCACCCACCTCTACGGTTTTTCGAGCGTTTTTGGTATCGAGACCGTGGGCGGGTGGAACGGCTTCGCTACGGACCAGTTCAACCATGGTCCCGGTTGGGTGAGATACAACTACGCGGGTTACGAGCAAAAGTCGGGGACCGTCGAGTACAACGAGTTGGTGTCGACCATGGCGGGTGTCGGTGAAGAGTACGGGTGCGGGCGGTCGCTTTGGGAGTTCGACAGTGAGCGTCTCGGAACCTACGGCACGACGATGGCACCGATGCTGTTACCTCACTGGACCGATGGATGCATTGGCTCGATGGAGGGACTCTATTTCGAGGCGTCAGCCACAACCCCTTACCACTTCCTGCTCCAATCAGAACTTTCTGCGAGTCCTTCCCGAGCCCAACGTGATCTGCCCTATTCGGGACTCAACGTTGATAAAGGCATGGCTGGGCTCCAGACGTTGGGCGTGCGTTACTACTTGGCTGTGTCTGAGTCGGCGATAGCGCAGGCTCGTGAAATCGAAGCACTCGAGGAGATCGCCAGCAGCGGGCCTTGGGTTGTGTTTCTGGTCAAGGATCAGGAAATCGCCGTGGGTCTTGAGCAACTGCCGGTTGTGATCGAAGGGTTGGACGCGGGAGGCGAGGAGTGGCTGGTGCCTACTGTTGCCGCTTGGGAAGCCGCCGCAGACATCCCACTGATTGCTGCCGACGGACCTGACGGGTGGCCGCGCATGTCGCTTGACGATCTGGCTCGTGAAAACGTTGATTTCGGGTCCGCTGTAGAAAGCGGTGAACGAGTGTCGGAGATGCGCGCGCTGACTACGGTTCTGCCTGACTGGCTGCCACGTGAACCTGCCGAGTCAGCAGAAATCGTTGACCTTGCTGTCGACAACGATTCGATCAGTTTCAGTGTCGACAGGATTGGGACGCCTGTGCTGGTCCGAGCTAGCTATTTCCCCAACTGGAAGGCAACTGGTGCCGATGGACCGTTCCGGGTGGCTCCTAATCTGATGGTTGTTGTACCAACCGAGTCGTCGGTGGCGTTGAGCTATACCCGCTCGCCTGTTCAATGGGTTGGTTGGTTCGCGACTCTGCTCGGAATCGTTTTGCTTGTGGTTGTGACCCGGCGAAGGTGGGATGGCCCCGGTGATGCCTCGGCTCCACTTTGGGATCTCACGACGCCTCGTAAAGCCAGAACTCCGGCGTTGCGGACCTACGATGATGCGCCCCATGGGTTGGAGATGTCGTCAGATATTGGAGCAGTCCCGACAAGTGATTTGCGTCTAACGGTTGTGGTACCTGCGTATTGCGAAGCGCAACGAATCGCATCGACGATTTCTGAGATCCGTACCCAGTTGGTTGCTCTAGATGAGACTGGAGATCTCGAGATCGTGGTGGTCGACGATGGATCAGCGGATGAAACCGCCAGCGCCGCTCGTGATGGAGGTGCTGACCTCGTAATCGAATTGCCGATGAATCGGGGCAAGGGCGCGGCTGTACGCGCGGGTGTGCTGGCAAGCAGGGGGCGCACGGTGGCTTTCACCGACGCTGATCTCGCTTACTCACCAAATCAGTTGTTGCCGATGCTCAACGCGGTGGAGGCTGGTTGCGATGTGGTGATCGGCAATCGGTACGCAGAACACTCCGTAACCCGCGGTGAGGTTTCGGGTTTGCGCCGTTTGGGGAGCCGGGCAGTGAACTTGTTTGCGCGCATCTTGTTGTCAGTTCGTTATCGAGACACCCAGTGCGGTTGCAAGGCGTTTCGTTCAGACGTGGCCAAGACTCTGATGAAATCCGGGCAGATCGATGGTTTCGCTTTCGACCTCGAGATGCTATTTCTTGCTGAGCGTTACGGATTTGCAATATCGGAAGTTCCGGTGACGGTGGTGAACAGCGATTCCTCAACGGTTCAGGCGTTGAGCGACGGAATCAGAGTCGCGCGCGACATCAGTTTGATCCGACGTCTTGGCAAGCGCGGACAGTACCCACCTGGATCGCAAAGCGCCGCTTGGATGGCCCCCTCCGACGTAGACTCACCACATGGCAGATGACGACGTTCCCGAAGGGACTCCCGATATTCCCGCTGATGCCGATGATGGCGACGGCGCTGCTGATGTCGCCAACCCGTCCACGTCGCCCGAACCCATGGAGGAACCCATGGAGGAAGCTGTGGACGTTGAAGAGCCGCTGACTCCTTACCGCGCAGCCAAGATGGCCGGCATCGTTGTTGGCACTGTGCTTTTGTGCGCAGTTGTTGTCGTCGCTGCTGTGTGGGCGATCACCGCAATCGTTGATGAGGACGAAGACGAATCTTGGCTCGAATACGTCTCTCCCTCGGCCCTCACCGCCGACTTTGACGACGACTATGACGAGTACCGGCGCGGCTACGGCAAAGGTCCGTCTGCCGAGTCCAATCGATGGGACTGGCACGGGAAGGATTACTTCACCAAAGCAGATTCTTGGAATGATTTTTGGCCTGAAGACGATGGCTGCGAGATGCCCTTCGGATTCGGAGCGAACAACCGTCCCGTTGTGATCGTGGTGGTTCCTGGGGTCGGTCTAGGCGACTGGGGTACCGGCGGGGGCTTAGGTTTTGGCGAACTTGGGGGTGGCCCGCGAGGCCTACTGCCGGACATCCTGCCGTTTTCAGATGATCCGTCCACTCTGATGGACTTTTTTGGTGCGTCTGGTCTTGAGTTGCCGGAGTTGCAAGACGAGTTGAGTCTTGAAGCGACGGAATTGGACAACGAAGCACCACCAGCGGTCGAAGGACTGACTCCAACTTGACCGTTCACGTCACGCCGGTGAGTTCACCGGACAGCAATTCGACTAGCTAACGTGCATGCTTCTCGTGGCCGGGACGGGAACTTTGCGCTCGGCTAGTGTCGAGCACTATGGATGAGCATCCGACTCCCATTGAGTCAGAACTGGGAGAGCAGACGTTCGTAAAACCAAAGAAAATGAAGACGAAGGCCTACAACCGCGAACTGGCCCGACTGCAAGAGGAACTTGTGCGATTGCAGCGCTGGATCCGCCATAAGGGTCTCAAGGTGGTGGTTATCTTCGAAGGGCGCGATGCGGCTGGCAAGGGCGGGGTGATCAAGCGGATTACCGAACGGCTCAATCCGCGGGTGGTTCGGGTGGTGGCTCTCGGTACGCCGAGCGACCGGGAGAAGACCCAGTGGTGGTTCCAGCGGTACGTGGCCGAGTTGCCCGCGGCAGGTGAGATGGTGCTGTTCGACCGTAGCTGGTACAACCGTGGTCTGGTAGAGCCGGTGATGGGCTTCTGCACCGATGAGGAGTACCGCGAGTTCCTGCGGTCATGCCCGGAGTTCGAGCGGATGCTGATCCGGTCGGGGATCGTTTTGATCAAGTACTGGTTCTCGGTGAGCGACGCCGAACAAGAGCGTCGCTTCCAGAGCCGGATCTCTGATCCGGTCAGGCGCTGGAAGTTGTCACCGGTTGATTTGCAGAGCCGATCCCGCTGGGTTGACTTCTCCAAGGCCAAGGACACGCTGTTCGCGCACACCGATATCAAGCAGGCCCCGTGGTATGTGGTCAACGCCGACTCCAAGAAGAAGGCCCGATTGAACTGCATTTCCCACCTACTGTCGCAGATCCCCTACGAGGCGGTCCCGTGGGAGGATGTCGAACTGCCCGAACGACAGTCGGCAGTGGGCTACGTGAGGCCGCCGATTTCGGATCAGACGTTTGTGCCCGAGAAGTACTGAGTTCCACGTCTTGTGCCCCAATACGATTGCTTACCCGCGCATGCTCTAGATTGCGCTGAGTGGGCACAGACTTCGACGCGATCTTCAAGGCATATGACATTCGCGGCATAGTCCCGGACCAGTTCGATGCCGACGGGGCGAGAGCTATCGGCGGGGCGTTTGCCCGTTTTGTGCGGGCCTTGGGGGATACGTCGATTTTAGTCGGTCGTGATATGCGGCCTGACGGTGAGGAGATGGCTGCTGCGTTTGGTGACGGCGCGATGTCCCACGGAGTTGATGTGGTCGATGTGGGGCTGTGCGCTACCGACATGCTGTATTACGGGTCGGGTCACCTGGGCATGCCAGGGGCGGTTTTTACGGCTTCGCACAACCCGGCGGGCTATAACGGAATCAAAATGTGTCTCGCCTATGCAGCGCCCATTGGCGCTGATTCTGGGCTCACCGAGATAAAGCAGATGGCGATTTCCGGCCCCGATCCTGCAAGCAGATCCGGTAGCCGCAGACAGGTCGACCTTCTTGACGGATACGTCACCCATGTGCGCTCCTTCGTCGATCTCAGTTCTCTGAAACCGCTGCGAGTGGTGGCCGATACAGCCAACGGCATGGGGGGATTGGTCATCCCGCCGGTGTTCGCGGGGCTGCCATTTGAACTTGATCACATGTATCCCGAACTTGACGGTACGTTCCCAAACCATCCTGCTGACCCCATACAACCGGAGAACTGCAAGGATCTCGCGCAAAGAGTGCTGCTGAACGGTGCCGACATCGGTCTGGCGTTCGACGGCGACGCAGATCGGGTGTTTCTGATCGACGAAAACGCTCGGGCTGTGTCGGGATCATTGACCACCGCCATGGTCGCTCGCTCGATCCTGGCTCGTGAACCCGGCGCGGTCATTGTCCACAACTTGATTTGCTCCAAATCGGTGCCTGAGGTCATCGCCGAGGGCAATGGAACAGCTGTACGGACGCGAGTCGGTCATTCGTTTGTCAAGCAGGTGATGGCCGAGACTGGGGCCGCCTTCGGTGGTGAGCATTCCGGGCACTACTATTTCCGCAACAACTTCGGAGCCGACAGTGGCTTGATTGCCGCACTAGTGGTGCTTGAAGCGTTGAGTGAGCATTCCGCAGGTCTTGCTGATCTCGTTTCAACGCTCGATCGCTATGCCGCCTCGGGTGAGATCAACACGAAAGTCCCCGACACGGCCGCGGTGATCGACAAAGTGGCCGGTGCCTTTGCTGCGGCCGAGCAGGATCGTATGGACGGTCTTACCGTCGATCTCGGTGACTGGTGGTTCAACTTGCGTCCCTCCAACACTGAGCCACTTCTTCGTCTCAACCTCGAAGCAAGAACCCAAGCCGAAGTTGATCTTCGGGTGCAAGAAGTCCTGGCCCTGTTCGCTTAGGCGCGTCCGTCTGCGGTCGGTTTCTGGTTGACTGGGATACATGACCCTCGATATCCGCCTCCTTGAGATTCTGGCGTGCCCGATTGACCGCGGTCCGCTGCTCTATTTCGCCGATGAAGAAATGCTCTACAACCCGCGCCTTCGCAAGCATTATCGCATTCACACCGGTGACATTCCGGTGATGCTGCCAGAGGAAGCAGTTGATGTGGACGCTGAGGAACATTCTCGCCTATTGGCGAAAGCCGAAGCGGACGGCATCGCCCCGACCTCGCGGAACTGACGTCTAGCCATGCCATCTCCAGGATTGCTTGAGGCTGTGCGTCGTCTGCCTAATCAAGTGCGTGACGTAGCTGTTGCGGCCGCCGACACCGAAGGCCTCCCCGACAGGCGGGGGATCCGGATGGTCGTGATCTTCGGGGTGGGTGCCGGCAGAGTTGCCGGAGATGTCATTGAGGCACTCTCGGAGTTTCACGCTTCTGTTCCTGTGATTTCCGCTGGCGCGCTGGCTCAGTCATGGATCGACGACTCCACGCTGGCGATTATCCTGTCTCCTTGGGGCGAGGAAGCCGGGACCGTACCGGCTTTGGAAGATGCGCTGGCAGCTGGTGCACGAGTGGTCGCCGTCACTTCCGGCGGTGAACTAGGCAAGGTCTGCGCCAAACGGGGCGTGCCGGTTGTGCCCGTTGATCCTCAAGCGGGTCCGGCTGTCGGGTTGGGCGTGTTGATTGTGCCTGTCTTGGTGCTTCTTGAACGTCTAGGTGTTGCAACTGGAGTCAACCGAGTGATCTCGAACGTTGCGGCCCAGTTCCAAGACCGACACCACTCGCTTGACAACGAAGCTGACGCTATCGAAAGGCTCGCGGAGGCTCTGCGGGGCAGGATCGCGATCGTGACCGGGGCGGGGGCTGTGGGTAAACACGCGGCGCGTCGATGGGTCATGGAACTTGACCGCGTAGGCAATACTCCTGCTGTTCGCCGTTCTCTCCCAAGGAATCCTTCCGACGTTTCCACGAGCCTCAGGCTGGCCGCCGAGAGCAGAAACGGAGTGGTGGTCATCGTGTTGCGGCATGATTTCGAACCCCAAGGACTTGATGGTGGAGTTTCTTTGCTTGATGACTCCTTTGACGAGGTCCACACATTTTCGGCCAACGGCAACGACCCGTTGTCACAAATGCTTGATCTGCTTTTGTTGGCAGCCGCCGTCGGTTCTCGGCTGGCGCGTAGTAGTGCTGACTAAGAAGTTGATTGGCTCGCTTGCATGGTGTTGATCGATGGCGCGGTAAAGGACTACGACTGGGGTTCGGTCACGGCGATCCCTGAGTTGCTGGGATGGCGTGTCACTGGCGAACCGGTGGCAGAGTTGTGGTTTGGCGCTCACCCTTCTGGGCCGGCGGTGTTGCGTGGATCGAACATTCCGCTCGACGAACACATAGAGGTCGATCCCACGGCCGCTTTAGGCGCCGCGGTTGCGGCTGAATTCGGTTCGCTTCCCTTTTTGTTGAAGGTGTTGGCTGCTGGGGCCCCACTCTCTTTGCAAACGCACCCCTCGACCGCGCAGGCTCTTAGCGGATACGAGCGGGAAGAATCGCAGGGCATTGACCGCGATGGCGAGAATCGCTGTTTTCGTGATCGGCGACACAAACCGGAGTTGATCTGTGCTCTAACCGAGTTCAGCGCTCTTTGCGGATTCCGTGAGCCACAAGAGTCGCTTGAGCTACTCGCCACGATCCCGACCGAGGCTCTTGAGCCGGTAAGAGCCAAACTCACTGCTGAGCCGTCACCTAGCGGTGTTCGTGGCCTTCTGGAATGGTTGCTGTTGCAAAGTAGAGAGGCCACTGCGCATCTGGTGGAGTCGGTGGTAGCGGCTTGTTCGAGAGAGTCTTCGATGCCGTTCGCGGCGGAGCGGGAGATGGTGGTCGAACTCGGCCGCCAGTATCGCCAAGACCCGGCGGTGGTGATCGCCTTGCTGTTGAATCTTGTGACGCTGCAACCGGGCGAGTCGATTTTCTTTGGCCCGGGCAACCTTCACGCCTACCTGCGGGGCACGGGGGTGGAACTCATGGCCAATTCCGACAATGTTGTGCGCGCCGGTTTGACGACCAAACACGTAGACGTAGCGACGCTGCTCGACATCGTTGAAACCAATCCGATGGTGGTTGATGTGCAGCGCCCGCTGCCTGTAGGCGGAGTGGTCCGCTACCGAACTCCGGTGCCGGAGTTCTCGCTGCAAAGGATCGACCTGAATGGAGAAGTCCAGATCGAGCCGGGACCCGCCATCCTGCTGTGTACAGCAGGTCATGCGCATTTCGAAGGCCAAGCCACCGAATACCCACTGGCGCAAGGTGCCGCGGCCTGGATGTCGGCCTGTGATGGAACCGCACGGCTGAATGGCGCCGCTACTGTGTTCCGCGCGGGTCTTGGTCCTTCTTAGAAATTCGGGCCTTAGGATGGGGCGCGGGCACAGCAGAGACGGTGTCAGTCGACCCCCGCCCGCTCCTTCTCGTCGTTTCTTATAGGAGTGTTGTTCGGTGACCCATAACCCTGACTACAAAGTCGCGGATCTGGATTCAGCAGAGTTCGGCCGCAAAGAAATCCGCTTGGCTGAGCACGAGATGCCGGGTCTCATGGCGCTGCGGGGCAAATACGCAGACCTTGCCCCGCTAGCAGGTGCCCGTATTGCTGGCTCGTTGCACATGACCGTGCAAACCGCGGTGCTCATCGAGACCCTCACTGCTTTGGGTGCAGATGTGCGTTGGGTGAGTTGCAACATCTTCTCGACCCAGGATCACGCTGCTGCGGCTGTGGCCGTGGGCCCCGAAGGCACAGTGGACAACTGCCGCGGCATTCCCATTTTTGCTTGGAAGGGTGAAACCCTCGAAGAGTACTGGTGGGCAACCGAGCAGCTGTTCGTTTGGCCTGATGGTGGTGGCCCCAACCTGATTCTCGACGATGGCGGCGATGCCACCATGCTGGTTCACAAGGGTCTGGAGTTCGAAAACGTTGGAGCGATTCCAGAAGCAACCGAAGAGGACTCAGAGGAATGGCAGGTGTTCTTGGATCGCCTGCGTGATATCGCTGGCCGCGACCCGCGATTCTTCTCCCGAATCGCGCCCCGGATCCGCGGCGTTTCTGAAGAGACGACCACCGGTGTTCACCGTCTCTACCAGATGATGGAAAGCGGCGAACTACTCTTTCCGGCGATCAACGTCAACGACTCCGTCACAAAATCCAAGTTCGACAATCTGTATGGCGTTCGCCACAGCTTGATCGACGGCATCAACCGTGCCACCGACGTGATGATTGGCGGCAAAGTGGCGGTGGTCTGCGGATTCGGTGATGTGGGAAAGGGATGTGCAGAGTCACTCGCCGGCCAGGGCGCTCGGGTAATCGTCACCGAAGTCGATCCAATCTGCGCCTTGCAGGCCGCCATGTCCGGTTACGAAGTCAACACCCTTGAGGCAGTGCTCGACGAGGCTGACATCTTCATCTCGGCCACTGGCAACAAGGACATTATCTTGGCTGGCCATATGGCCAGAATGAAACATCAGGCCATCGTCGGCAACATTGGACACTTCGACAACGAACTTGACATGGCCGGACTCAAGCGAATGTCTGACGTGCGCAAAATCAACATCAAACCCCAGGTTGATGAGTACGTGTTTCCTGACGGCCATTCGGTCATCGTGTTGAGCGAGGGTCGGCTCTTGAACCTAGGGAACGCCACCGGCCATCCGAGCTTCGTGATGAGTTGCTCGTTCACCAATCAGGTGCTGGCGCAGCTGGAACTGCACGCCAACGCTGACACTATTGAGATGGGCGTGCATGTGTTGCCCAGGACACTCGATGAAGAGGTGGCACGACTCCATCTCGATGCGCTGGGTGTGAAGCTGACAACGATGAGCCAAGACCAAGCGGACTATCTGGGAGTGCCCGTCGGCGGCCCCTACAAGCCCGATCACTACCGCTACTAGTCGAATCGTCGATTCTGGTCGCGTCCACGCAGCGCAGTAGATTCGCCGGATGACTTCATGTGACAGAGGTGTCTGGTTCGCGCCCGAGGGGTTGACAGGTTCAAGGGTAACTGACTTTGGTCGGCGGGTCGAAGAACTCGGTTACTCAACACTGTGGGTGGGGGAGACTTTCGGACGTGACCCGTTTGCTCAGTTAGCGGCGATTGGCGCAGCAACTTCCTCTTTGAAATTGGCCTCCGGTATCGCCAACATCTACAACCGGCATCCAGGTGTGATGCTCCAGGGAGCCAACACTGTGGCCGAACAAACCGGCGGCCGCATGATCTTGGGACTGGGGGTCTCGAGTCCGGCGATTGTCAGCAGGGTACGCGGCATCGAATACGGCAAGCCGTTGTCGTTCATGCGCGAATACTTAGAGGCGATGGACGGCGCTCTTTACACCTCTGTCGCGCCGCCACAGGAGGTGCCTCGGGTGCTTGCTGCGCTCGGCCCGAAGATGCTTGAACTTGCCGCACAGCGTTGTGCGGGCGCGCACCCTTACAACACCACGCCCGAACACACCGCATGGGCCCGTGGGATAATCGGCTCGGAATCGGGCCTCTATGTTGAGCAGAAGGTGATGCTCACCAGAGACCCGTCTGTAGCCCGTGAAACTGGCGCGAAGGTGCTGAAGTTCTATTCCCGGGCACCCGGTTACCGCAACGCCTGGTTGAAGATGGGCTTCTCAGAAGAAGACATCGATGACCTCAGCGCCAAGCTTGTTGATGGTTTGGTGGCTTGGGGCGATGTTGACGCCATCGAAGCGCGTCTCGCAGAACACGTTGAGGCGGGTGCGTCGCACATCTGTGTTCATCCGCTGCATCCCGATTCTGGCCAGGGCGCCGTTGATGACGCGGTTCTGGCTGCGCTCGCTCCAACACCCAAGCTGTCCACCTGAAAGCGAGCGCGGAATCATGGAGCAGTTGAACGGAAAGGTCGCGGTAGTCACAGGCGGAGCCAGTGGTATAGGCAAGGCGCTGGCGCTGGCGCTGGCGGCTGAGTCGATGAAGGTCGTCGTTGCCGATATTGAGCAACCACCCCTCGATTCCACCGTTGCCGAGATAGAACTGGCCGGTGGCGTCGCTCTGGGTGTGCTCTGCGATGTTTCCGACTGGGAATCGGTGGATGCCTTGCGAGCACGCTGTGAGACGGCTTTCGGGCCTGCAGATGTGGTGCTGAACAATGCTGGTGTTGCTGGTGGTGGTTCGATCTCCATGGTTGATCTCAAGGCTTGGGAGTGGACGCTGGCAGTTAATCTCTGGGGCGTCATCCACGGCGTGAAAGCCTTCCTTCCAGCGATGATCGAGCGAGGGTCAGGTCATGTGATCAACACCGCCTCGATCGCCGGTCACCTCACGTCGACGGGCATGGGCGCCTACAACACCAGCAAACATGCCGTAGTCGGTTTCAGCGAGACGTTGCAACAGGAAATGCTTGAGGGCAACACAGGTGTCGGCGTGACTTGTTTGTGCCCCGGATTCGTCGCCACCAACATCATCAACAGCGAAAGGAACCGGCAGGAGCGATACCGCGAGGCCGGTCCGGACCTGAGCCTGGATGTGGGCGACGATCTGGATGGTACGACGTTGGGAGAAGCGTCGGTTGCGATCGCGGATCTATATGCAGCACAGATGGCCCCAGCGAAAGTCGCAGAGCAAGTTGTTCTCGCGATCAAGTCCAACCAGTTCTGGCTTTTTAGCGATGACCTGGCAGACGGTATGATCCGAGAGCGCCACGCCGACATCGAACGGAAGGCAACGCCATCGAAGCGTTCACATCTCGTGGAGCTGATGATGCTCAAAGGAGACTCATGAAGGTTTTGGTGACGGGAGCGACGGGGTACCTGGGAAGCCTCGTAACCAAGCGGTTGGTGTCCGATGGTCACGACGTGCGACTCTTGGTGAGAACTCCGACAAAGGTCGACCCGTTGATGGACAAGCTGGCTGTTGATGTGTCGGTGCTTGAGGTGGTGACCGGTGACATCACCGACGCGGCTTCTGTGAACGCAGCGGTGCAGGGCTGCGAAGCTGTGGTTCATTGTGCGGCGATAGTGGCGACAGACCCGGCGCAGGCGAAAGCAATGGACGAAACCAATCTGGCCGGTGCTCAGAATGTTCTCGGGGCCGCGGTCGCAGCGGGTTGTGATCCGATTGTGTACGTTTCGTCGGCTGCTGCACTGTTCCCCTTCCAGACCGATCCGGTGACCGCAGATCATCCGGTCATGGGCAACGACGAGGCTTACGGCCGCAGCAAGGCTGATTGCGAACGCTATGCCCGCAGTCTTCAAGATGAGGGAAAGCCCATTGTGACGGTGTATCCGTCCGGGGTGATAGGTCCAGACGACTGGACAGAATCGATCAATCTGTCGTCTGCGATCATGTGGTTTGAGAAGGGTTTTCCGATAGCCAAGGGGCTTAGCGGCAACTATGTCGATGTCCGGGACGTTGCGGCTGTTATCTCAGCTTCGCTGAAACCGGGCCAGGGTCCGACGCGGCTGATGGCCTTCGGTAGCCATGTGAATGCCAAAGAACATGTAGCGGCACTTACCGAAGCGACTGGAGCGAAGATCAAGACCTTCCCGACGCCGCGTTGGTTCATGTGGACTTGGGCGCAACTCGGCGATATCACCAGGCGTTTTGACAAGGACATAGTGATGACCAGCGATGGCTATGACTATTTGTTCAATTGCAAGCCTGGGGATGATTCTGCGACCTCCGTGGCGACCGGTGTGGAGTTCCGCCCGTTGGTGGAGACCTTTCGCGACATGGCTCGATGGATGTATGAAGCCGGTCACGTGCGGGGTGAAAAAGTAGGGTTTCTCGCCCGGGACTAGATGGGCCTGTCACAGGGCGTGCTTAGGGTGCGCCTATGTCAATCGACAATTCTCTGCACGAGGTGATTTCGGTGTGGCCCCATGAAGGCCGTGCCGCGGAGTTGGTGTGCAAGCTGAAATATGGTCGGGCCACCGTTGCGGTTTCAGAACTGGCGCAGGCTATGGCTGACGTAGCCCCCGAAGTTGATCTTGTGACTTGGGTTCCGGCGTCCCCTTCGCGTCGTCGCCAGAGAGGGTTTGATCAAGGCGAGTTGCTCGCCCGCGCGCTGGCGCGCCGTCGGCGCGTTCGCGTCCGGCGGTTATTGCGGCGATCCGATGATGATCCTCAAACCGGTCGTGATCGCGCTGGTCGAGTTGCTGGGCCTCAATTCGAATCATGTGGCCCCGCGTTGCGATCCGAGCCCACCGTTCTGGTTGTTGATGATGTTTCGACAACGGGCACGACACTGCGCTGTGCTGCTTCGGTGCTGCGGTCTCGGGGAGCGGGCACGGTATATGGTCTGGTCGCCACGCGGTCCACGTCACAGTGAGAGCGCTGCGAGCGACTTGGACCGGAGTTATTTCCCCAGTATGTCGTCCCGGTTTCGCTCGGTCTCCTAACATCGGCTTGCATCAGAGGTGGTCCGTCGATCTACTATCGGACTACACCACAATCAGGAGGTAGGGCATGGACGTCTCCATCAGCGCCCGGCATGTAAATGTCACGCCACGACTGGAGGAGGTGATCCACGAGAAAATCGGCCAGCTAGACAGGTACCTTGACGCGCTCGACTATGCGACCGTTCATTTCGACGAAGCACGAAATCCTCGGATCGCAGACAAAGAGTTCTGTGAGATCGTCTTGAAAGGCCGAGGTCACCACTTGCGGTGCAAGGTACGTGCCCCTGACCCGTTTACTGCTATTGACTTGGCTGAAGACAAGCTGCTGCGGCAGATTCGCAAACTGCGAACGAAACTACACCGCCGACATCATGGCACTGGAGCAACCATCCGCTCAGGTGTGGACACACAGCTGAGCAACGTCGCCGTGGCCGATCAGGTAGCGGATCTTGACTTTACAGAGGAGCGGATTCCCCAGATCGTCAAGACGAAACGATTTCATCTCGGTCCGTTGACCCCCGATGAAGCAGTAGAGAAGATGGAAAACATGGACCACGGCTTCTTTTTCTTCATCAACAAGGAAACTGCGCGCTCAGCCGTTGTGTACCGCCGTGATGACGGCGATGTCGGCCTGATCGACGAAGCAGGATAGCAACGGGAAGTCTCGTCATTCTGTCCCAATTGTGGGACTAGAGGTCGGTAGAGTCTTGGGTACCTATGAGCGTATTCAAGCGGGTTCTTCGCAGCGGCGAGGGCCGCAAACTCAAGTTCCTTCAGGATCTAGTACCAGACATCAACGCCCTTGAACCCTCCACAGAGGTGTTGTCAGACGACGCGCTGAAGGCCAAAACACCGGAGTTTCGGACCAGGCTGGACAATGGTGAGAAACCTAATGATCTGCTGTTCGAAGCCTTTGCTGTGGTGCGTGAGGCGGCGCGACGGGTGCTCGGCCAGCGGCACTACGACGTGCAACTCGTAGGCGGAGCGGCTTTGCATCTCGGCGGGGTTGCGGAAATGAAAACCGGCGAAGGAAAGACCCTTACTTCAACGCTTCCGATCTATCTCAACGGATTGACCGGTAAGGGAGTTCATATTGTCACCGTCAACGATTATCTGGCCCGCCGCGACTCGGAATGGATGGGCCGAATTTACCGTTGGCTCGGACTCGAAGTCGGGCTGATAGTCCCGGGGAACCGCGATTCCGATTTCAAAAGAGTTCAGTACGCCGCGGAGATCACCTACGGGACCAACAACGAGTTCGGTTTCGACTATCTGCGTGACAACATGGCCACGGGCCGTGCACGCCAGGTACAACGGGGACATCACTATTGCATCGTCGATGAGATCGACTCGATACTGATCGACGAAGCTCGCACGCCGCTCATCATCTCGGGTCGTGTGGCTGATGCAGCCAAGCTCTACACCAAGTTTGCGTCGGTTGCTCGAGGTTTGCGCCGCGATCTCCACTACGAGGTAGACGAGGAGAAGCGCACCGTGGCCCCTCTCGAAGAGGGGGTTCATGCCGTTGAGAGGGCTCTTGGAATCGAAAATCTCTACGACCAGGTTTCGGCCAACCTGGTGCATCAACTGCAAGCGGCACTGCGGGCTAAGGAGTTGTACAAGAGAGACAAGGAGTACATCGTCGAGAAGGGCGCGGTGAAGATCGTCGACGAGTTCACTGGCCGGATCCTTGACGGGCGACGCTGGTCCGACGGCCTACATCAGGCGGTGGAGGCTAAAGAAGGGGTTGCGATCAAAGAAGAGAACCAAACCCTCGCCACGATCACGCTTCAGAACTACTACAGACTCTATAAACGCCTCGCGGGAATGACCGGTACCGCCCAGACGGAGGCAGCGGAGTTCGCTGGCACCTACGGGCTGCAGGTGGTCCCGATTCCCACTCATCGTCCCCTCGCTCGAGATGATGACGCCGACTTGATCTACAAGAGCGAAGACGGCAAGTTCTCGGCCTGCGTCGAAGATTTGGCCGCTCGTTATGAGTCGGGTCAGCCTGTGCTGGTTGGCACGATCTCGGTTGAGAAATCTGAGAAACTCTCCCGTGCGCTGGAGCAGCGTGGGATACCCCATGAGGTTCTCAACGCCAAGCAACATGATCGCGAGGCCGAGATCGTTGCTCAGGCCGGGCGGCTTGGCGCGATCACGGTGGCTACCAACATGGCTGGTCGCGGTGTCGATGTGTTGTTGGGGGGCAACCCCGAGGGACTTGCTGAGCGTGATACGAGGGCCAAGGGTCACGACCCCCAAACCGAAGAAGGTCAAGCCTTCTACGCCGAGCGTCTCGCAGTCCATACCGAAAAGACCGAGCGTGAGCGTCGAGAGGTCATCGACCTGGGGGGCCTCTACGTTCTCGGCACTGAAAGACATGAGAGCCGTCGTATCGATAACCAGCTTCGGGGTCGCTCCGGTCGCCAAGGAGACCCCGGGCAGAGCAGGTTCTATCTGTCGCTGGAAGACGAGTTGATGCGCCTGTTCGCGACGGGCGCAATGAACTGGGTAATGGATCGCGCTCTTCCAGAGGACCAACCGATCGAAGCCAACATGGTTACCAAAGCCATTGAGCGTGCCCAAAACACCGTTGAGCAGCGCAACGCCGAAACGCGCAAGAACGTTCTCAAATACGACGAGGTGATGAACGAGCAACGCAAGGTGATCTACAAACGGCGCTCTGAGATCCTTGACGACGCTGATCTTCGCACCGAGGCGTTCGAGTACATTCAACTAACCGTCGAAGGCGTGGTTGACACCCACTGCGAATCCGACATCTTCGAAGAGTGGGATCTCGAAGGGCTGATCACTGAAGTCTCCACCCTATGGCCCACCAAGATCACCAAGTTGTCCCTTGCCAGCGTTCGCGACAGCAATGAACTGCTCGAACTGATCTACGACGAGGCCATTGAGATATACGAAGCTCGGGAATCGGAACTCACAGAAGAGGTTCTTCGCCAAGTCGAGAGACAAGTGATGCTTCTGGTCATCGACCAACGTTGGCGACAGCATCTCTCAGAGATGGATCTCCTGCGAGAAGGCATCCACCTGCGTGCCATGGGTCAAAAGGACCCAGCAATGGAGTGGCAGCGTGAAGGTTTCGAGATGTTCTCCAAAATGATGACGAGCATCTCAGTTGATTTTGTGAAGTACGTCATGCATGTGCAGGTGGCAAAGCAGACCGATGACCAAGAAACCGAAGAACCTGACGAGCAACAACTTGTCGGTGTGACTGAGCAGAAGCAGGCCGCTGCCGCGGGAACACCCGCGGCTGAGATCCCCTCTGCGGCTGCACCTCTCGTGAAACCGAACCAAGCCCCTTCGCGGACGCCGATCGTCAAAAGCGACCTCGAAAAAGTCGGCCGCAATGAACCCTGTCCGTGTGGCAGCGGCAAGAAGTTCAAGATGTGTCATGGCCGAACAGCGGCAAGGGCTACTCTGTAACGCTGACGATGCAGGATTTGTAACGATGCAGGACTTCACTGATCAACTTGCCGCGATCCGAAGTCGAGTCGGAGAAGCGTCCGGATACCTGAGAATCGCCGATCTTGAGGCTCGCCGACCTCAACTTGAGGCGGAAGCCTCACGCGCGGATCTCTGGGATGACCAAGACTTGGCCCGCAGAATCACCTCAGAGTTCGCGGCCGTGAACGAAGACCTGACACTGTTCAGTCGTCTATGCGCTGATCTTGACGATGTGGAGACGCTGCACGAACTTGCCCGTGAGGAGGGAGACGACTTGCTCAGCGATGAGATCGCACAAGCCTCCGCGGTGCTTGAAGCCAAGCTCGACGACTTGGAGGTGCGCTCATTGTTCACCGGCGATTTCGACGAGGGCGATGCTGTTTGTCAAATCAAGTCTGGGGAGGGAGGCACAGATGCTCAAGATTGGGCTGAGATGCTTATGCGGATGTACAACCGCTGGGCTGATCGACGGGGTTTCGAAGTTGAGATCACTGCGGTTTCGGAAGGTACCGAAGCCGGTCTTTCAAGTGTCGAATTTATTCTGAAGGGACGCCACGCTTACGGGCTCATGCAGGCTGAGCATGGTGTGCATCGGCTGGTACGGATCTCGCCTTTCAACAACGAGGGCAAGCGTCAAACTGCTTTTTCAGCAGTACAAGTCGCTCCGTTTTTTGAAGAGGTGGCCAATGAGATCGATATCGACGAAAAGGAGCTTCGGGTCGATACTTATCGTTCTTCTGGTGCCGGCGGTCAGCATGTCAACGTTACTGATTCGGCTGTGCGCATCACCCATCTCCCCACGGGCCTGGTGACGAGTTGTCAAAATGAGCGCAGTCAACACCAGAACAAAGACCGTGCCACACAGATGATGGCAGCCAAACTGTTGGATCTTGAGCGCAAGAAGCGCGAAGCCGAAATTGCCGGGATTACTGGCGAACAGCACAACGTGGGCTTCGGCAGCCAAATCCGTAGCTACGTCATGCAGCCGTACCAGATGGTCAAGGATCTACGCACCGACCACGAGACTTCGCAGATTGAAGCAGTTCTCAACGGAGAGATCGAAGTATTCATGGAAGCTTGGCTTCGTTGGACGAGAGCACGGAACTCCACGGATTGACTCGGTTTGCCCCCCGCCCGCTGGTAATGTCCCGCGGTCGGCTGATGTGAGCTTCGCGGCAGATCACAGCAACGAGAAAGACAGGATCGGGATGATCAAACTCAACAACGTGACCAAGGTATACAAGAGCACCGTTGTTGCGGTCCGTGATGTCACCGTGGATATCGCCAAGGGCGAATTCGTGTTCCTCGTTGGCCCTTCGGGATCGGGCAAGTCGACGTTCATCCGATTGCTGAATCGTGAGGAACTCCCCGAACACGGGACCGTCTATGTGGCCGGCAAAGATATCGGCACGCTCGGTGCCTGGAAGGTGCCTTTCTTGCGCCGCAACATCGGCTTCATTTTTCAGGATTTCAAGCTGCTCCCCAAGAAGACCGCGGCCGAAAACGTTGCCTTCGCACTGGAGGTGATCGGCAAACCCCGACATGTGGTGCGCAAGCAGGTGCCCGCCATCCTTGAACTTGTTGGGCTATCAGACAAGATGGACAACTTTCCCCAGGAACTCTCGGGGGGTGAGCAGCAGCGGGTGTCGGTAGCGCGCGCGTTCGTCAATCGCCCGCCGATTTTGTTGGCGGACGAGCCGACAGGCAACCTCGACCCTCAAACCTCGGTTGGGATCATGAAGTTGCTTGATCGGATCAACCGCACGGGCACGACTGTGGTGATGGCCACTCATGACCGCAGCATCGTCGACACGATGCGTCGCAGGGTCATCGAACTCGACCGGGGTGTGGTTGTGCGCGACCAGGCCCGCGGCGTCTACGAGTAGGTTCTGATGGCACTGAGTCCGGCGTATGTGCTGCGTGAAACTGGCCAGAACCTGTGGCGCAACGTCTTGTCTTCGGCGGCGGCGATCATCACGATCGGTGTTTCGCTGTGGCTTTTTGGTGGGTTCTTTTTGTTCAACTATGCGGTTGACAATGCTACTGCTCGCTGGGAGGGCGGGATTGAGTTCGTAGTCTGGATGCAGCCTGAAGCCACTGCCGAACAAGACGCAAACATTCGCAACAGCATCGAAGAGAGTCCGGCGATCAAGGAATGGACTTATGTCGATCAAAATCAGGCTTATGAAGAGTTCCGGGAGATTTTTGCCGACACGCCAGAGTTGATCGAGGTTGTTTCTCCAGATGTTCTGCCGCCGTCGTATCGGGTGGTTCCTGAGAATCCCGATGCCGATGTTGTGGCCGAACTGTCGAATCAGTTCGTAGGACGCCCCGGTGTGGAAGAGGTTGTTTCGGCTGACAAGACGATCCGTGATATTCAGCGGCTTGCCGACAAGGTGACCAGGGTTTTCTTGGTGGGTTCGGTCATTCTGCTTACTGCGGCCACATTGCTGATCTTGACCAACGTCGTCAGCGCGATCCGTAGTCGCGGCGCCGAAATCGAGATCATGAAGGTGGTTGGCGCTACCAACTGGTTCATTCGCGTGCCGTTCATGCTCGAGGGTTTGGTCCAAGCGGTTATTGGGGCTATGGGAGCTTGGGTGGGTTTGAGGGTTCTTGATGACACGGTCATCAAGGGGCTCAGTGAACCGGACAGCCTTCAGCTCATGCAGGGCTTTCGGGTTGATCAGGGCGAGTTCTACTCCACCAGCCTGCTTGTGCTGGGAATCGCAGTAGTTGTGTCGGGCATTGGTTCTGCGGTGGCTGTGACTCGCTATTTGGATGTCTGAGGACCGTTGTGGCCATTGATTTCACTTTGAGTCCAGAGCACGAAGCGATCCGTGGTCGGGTTCGTGAGTTCATCAACGACGTGGTGAAGCCGGCAGAGTCAGAGATCGAAGGCCATGACGATGCTCCGGCGCTTGAGGGCAAGCAACGGGTCGAACGGCTGATCAGTTTGCGCAAGCAGGCATACGAACAGGGTCTTTGGCTTCCGCACATGCCAGTCGAGTGGGGTGGGATGGGTCTCGGCCATGTGGCGTTGGCGATGGTGCAAGCCGAGGCAGCCAAGTCGTATCACGGCCCGTGGGTGCTTAATTGTCAGGCTCCCGATGAGGGCAACATGCACACGTTGCTGCATTGGGCCACTCCCGCCCAGAAAGAGAAATACTTGAAACCGCTGTGTCAGGGCACCGTCTGGTCGTGCTTCGCGATGACTGAACCCGAGGTGGCCGGTTCTGACCCGACCCTGATCCGCAGCAACGGTTACCAAGATGGCGAGGAATGGGTTCTCAACGGCCACAAGTGGTTTATCTCGAACGCTCATCGTGCCAACTTCGCCATCCTTATCGTTCGGACCGAAGACGACCCGGATCTTCCTCAAGCAGCGAACACCGCTTTCATCGTTGACCTTCCTACGCCCGGCTGGACAGAAGTTCGACAGATCGAGACGATGCATGGCGGCACCGGACACTCTGAGATCCTCATCGAAGATTTGCGTTTGCACGAAAGTCAGATGCTTGGGGGTAGGGGACAGGGACACTTGCTTGGCCAGTACCGCCTCGGCCCAGCCCGTTTAGCTCACTGCATGCGTTGGATCGCTCAAGCCGAAACAGCGCTCGACATGATGGTGGACCGTTCGCTTGATCGCTACAGCCACGGTTCGATTCTGGCCGAGAAACAGGGTATTCAGTGGATGATCGCCGATTCGGCCATGGAGTTGTATCAGTGCAAGTTGATGGTGTTGCACGCTGCTTCGAAGATCGACGCCAACGAAGATTTCAAGTCTGAAGTGTCGATGGCGAAGCACTTTGTGGCGAATTCGTTGAACCGGATCATTGATCGCGCTATTCAGGTGCACGGAGCTCTGGGCTACTCAACCGACACTCCTCTGGCTCACATGTTTCAACATGCCCGGTGGGCGCGCTTTGCCGATGGGGCTGATGAGGTCCATCAGATGCGGATTGCTCAACGCACGATTGCTGCCTACAAGGAGCACGGCACAACCAAGTCTGCTACAGGCAACCTTCCGGTCTAAGACGCGATAACTGTTGCGGCCGCTCGGGCGACTGTTGTTGACGCAAAGAAATCAGGATTCTGAACCGTGAAGAGCCTTACCGGGTCTTCAAAAGTGAACCTCCGGAAATCTGCGGGGCTGATGAGTCCCTTCTCCACCAGCTCATATGCTTCGGGCAGCACTTCTCGTATGTCGGGCACGTCCCAATGTCCAATGTCTGAAGCGAAGATGGCGCGCATCGCGATACCGCC
The DNA here is from genome assembly GCA_047516945.1 of Acidimicrobiales bacterium. Classification (GTDB taxonomy): domain Bacteria; phylum Actinomycetota; class Acidimicrobiia; order Acidimicrobiales; family Aldehydirespiratoraceae; genus VXYK01. Next base: position 6,494 of record JAKZTU010000382.1, on the reverse strand, counting down.
GGGAAGCAGCTCAGTTTGGTAGGCCAGCGCGTTCATGGGGTCGTCTGCTTCGCAGCCGAAATAGAAGCGGTCTCGAAAGATCTCGATCAGTTCATCGACGGTGGTGATCTGGCTTTCGGCCCATTCGTCGATGGTTGAGCGATCTTCGTCGGGGTCTGAGAGCATGGTGAGCGCGTAGTCGAGTTGAGCGATTCGACCTGAGTGTTCGTCCGTGCCGTGCCGGGTGAAGAGGGCTTGGAGTTGGTCTCGGTCGATTGCGGCGGGGTCGTAGTGTTTGATTCCGCCGACGTTGCGTTTCTCGAAATGCCCGATGGCATCGCCCAACAGGTTGGCTCCCCACCCAACGCCGCCTTCGAGAAAAGCCCAGCGGAGGTTGGGGAAGCGCATGGGGGCACCACCGAGGAGCAATGAACGGGCAGCGGCTTCTCCGGCTGTGGCGAAGTTGCCGATGTGGTTGTAGACGTAGTTGGTGCGTGACGCGCGAGTGCCCCAGCCCTGTCCTGATGCGTGAAAGGTGGGGCAGACTCCGAGTTCTTCGCAGCGTTTCCAGACCGGGTCGTAGTCGTATTCGCTGTCGTGGCCGACACCGTTCATGAAGCGCGCGGCACGATGGTCTTGTGCGCCGGGCAACGGTCGGGGTATCACTCCTGCGAGCATTACGGCTTTGAGGCCGAGAGTGCCCACGGCATGGTCTAGTTCGGTGAGTGCCTCGTCGGGGGTGAACATTGGGATCGACGCCACCGCAATCAGGCGGTCGCTGTATGGTTCGTAGGCTTGTGCCATATAGATGTTGAACGCCCGGGCCATGGCTTGGCGCAGCTCATCGTCGGGATAGGCGGTGACGGTCAATCCATATGTCGGGTAGAGGAGTGCTACGTCCACGCCGATTTGGTCGAGGCGCCGGTAGAGCAGTTCTGGGAGCATTGCTGTGGCCCGGTCAAGCGTGTTGCGTGCCGGTAGTCCCCACCAAGCGCTGCGGGTGACGCCAGCCTGTCGTCGAAGCTCAGTTGGCACTTGGCGAATGTTGGCGTTCCCGTTGACCATTTGGTCAAAGCGCTTGGCGACATCGTCACCTGCTATGTCGACGACAAGGTCACGTACCCAGGGAAGGAACTCGATGACGTGTCCATCAGTGTCGATGACGGGATGGTCAAGTTCGTCGAGTATCCGTGTGACTTCCGGTGTCGGTTCGTAGTTCATAGGTGTGCCATGTCGGGTCGTTTCGGGTTCAGGCGGAACTCTGTTGCGTGCCGACCTTCAGGTCTTTGAAGGGGATGCCCTTGTCGACGCTGATGTCGCGGGGGAGACCCAATACCCGGTCTCCGATGATGTTGCGTTGGATCTCGTTGGTGCCTCCGGCGATTCCACCTTGCAGGCTCGTCAGTGCCCCACGCTGCCAGCGACCATCGGACTCGTCTTCCCAGGCCACTCCGCTGGCACCGACGATTTCCATGGAGACGTCGCGGACTTGGTCCATGATGGTGGTGGTGGCGAGTTTGCTGATGGAACCGCCGGGTCCGGGGGTCTTACCCGCTTTCATCTCAGCTCGGGTGCGCATCGAAACGAGCGACTGACAGGTCTCCATGGCGTAGATCCGCATGAGCTTCTGGCGCAGCACCAGGTCGCTGATGAGACCGCGTTTGGTGGCTTCTGCGATGAGCTGGTCGGCTCGATCATGTCGGACGCCTCCAGCGGCACCGGTGCCGATGGCGACGCGTTCGTACATCAGCATGGCGGTGGCCATGTTCCAGCCGTTGTGGAGATCGCCGAGCAGGTTGTCTGCAGGGATCTCCACGTCGGTGAAGAAGACTTCGTTGAAGTGGCTGCCGCCGTCGATCTGGTGAATGGGGCGAACCTCCACTCCGGGGATGTCCATCGGCACAATGAACATCGAGATGCCAGCGTGTTTTACGACGTTTGGATCAGTGCGGGCGATTATCACGCCGTACTCGCTGACGTGAGCGAGGGTGGTCCATACCTTCTGGCCGTTGATGATCCAGGTGTCGCCGTCTCGTTCTGCTCTGGTCTGGAGGCTGGCAACGTCGGATCCTGCCCCTGGTTCTGAGAACATCTGGCACCAGACGGTGCGCCCACTGATGTTGTCCGCCAAGAAGTTGGTCTTTTGTTCGTGGGTGCCGTATTCGGCCAGCATCGGCAGGCACATGCCGTGCGAGATTGTGAACTCAAAGCTCATATTCGGGTATTCGGCGTAGGTATCGCGCCAAACTCGATCGTGTGCTCGCGTGAGTCCGGCTCCTCCGTATTCGGCTGGGTAAACGATGCCGGCGAGTCCCGCTTCGGCTAGTGCTTGCTGGAACTTCTTGTTGGCGGCGAGTCGCTTGACACCGCTAGGATCTGGAGTGCCTTCGCTGTGCACTCCGACGGCGTGTTCGTCGAGGAAGGCTCGGCAGCGCTCCGCAAACTCAGCTAGTTCATCTTTCGCAACGGTGTCCGCAGACATCAATTCTCCCCCAGGCGAGCGGTTGGCGATAAAGCTAACGGTGTATCGGTGCTCGCTGCGACTCCGCCATTGTTGACGATCTTGTTCTGGTGGGCAATTTGGTTGGCTGACAGAGTGGACAAAGTGAACTTGATGTGACTTGTGGTGCTGGTTTCTCGTGAGAGACTGATCAGGTGTTGAACCTCGCGCCAACTGAAGATGTCGAACTATTGCGTGACACCACTAAGCGCTTTTTGGCTGATACCTGCGATTTGTCTGTCGTGCGGGAGTTGGCCGACCACCCGAATGGGTTTTCTCCGGATTGGTGGCGCCAGGGCGCACAGCTTGGTTGGACCTCCTTGTTGGTGCCTGACGAATATGGGGGTGGGTCTTCCAGCGGCGCAGGCGCAGTCGAGCTCGCGACCATCGCGGAGCAGTTGGGTCGCCTGGTGTCGCCTGGCCCATTCTTGCCATGCAACGTGGTGGCGTCAGCGGTCGCGGTAGCGGGTTCAGATGAGCAACGTGTAGCGGTTCTTGGCGAGCTTGCTCAAGGCGAGGTCGTGGCGACTTGGTGCCCGCCGATGTTTGGCGCGGGAACTGCGATCAGTGTGGCTTCGGGAGATAGTGGTTTTGTCCTTTCTGGAACTTGTCCCGTCGTGGAAGCCGCAGCGCAGGCTCAGTGGCTCTTGGTGAGCTGTGACGGGACTACGGGGCCCAGCCAGTTTTTGCTCTCGGCCAGCACCCCCGGGGTGGAGATCGTGGCTCTCGAAGGCTTGGACCTGGTGCGACGCTTCGCTGAGGTTAGGTTTCACGATGTCGAGGTTGGCCCGCAACATCTTCTTGGCGACCTCGGCAAGGCCGCCGATGCTATCGAATCGCAGATTCAGCTAGCTCTTCTGCTGCAGTGCGCGGAGACTGCCGGAGTCGCTGATCGCGTCCTGGAGTTCACGATCGAGTGGGCCTTTGATCGCTACACGTTTGGGAGGCCTTTGGCTTCTTATCAAGCGCTCAAGCATCGTTTCGCCGACATGAAGCTTTGGTCTGAGTCGATCCAGGCGACTACCCAAGCAGCAGCGATCGCAGTCGCGCAGCAAGCCGACGATGCTCATCAGCTAGTCCGAATCGCGAAGTCTTATGTTGGCGATCGGGCGCTTGAACTGATTCAAGACTGTGTTCAACTCCACGGTGGGATGGGTGTGACTTGGGAGCACGACCTCCACCTCTACCTGCGTCGGGCGACCGTGAATCGCAATCTCTATGGGACTCCCCGCGAGCACCGCATGGCGTTGGCGTCGGGTCTGTTGGCGCAGAGCAGCGAGGCGTCATGACTGTGGACGAGCAGCGGCAACTTGAATCCTCCGATTCTGAAGACATCGATTCTGAAGACATCGAGTCTTTTCGGATGCGAGCCCGTGCCTGGTTGGCCGACAATATGCCGCTGCTCAGCTCGCAAGCACCACAAGTATCGTCATCGGAGCTTGATCAGCCAGTGGTTGATCGGGCTCGCTTCTTGCAGCGTCGGTTGTTTGACGGCGGCTTTGCCGGGCTGGTTTTCCCGAGGAAGTACGGGGGGCAGGGCCTCACGCCCGCTCATCAGTACGCATTCAATGAAGAGACCGTTGGCTATGAGATGCCGACACTTTTTAACATTCCGACCTTGTCGATCATTGCCCCGACCCTGCTTGAGTTCGGCACCGAAGATCAGAAGCGACGCTTTATCGCAGGTATCTTGCGCGGCGATGAACTTTGGGTGCAGTTTCTTTCTGAGCCGAGTGGCGGTTCAGACCTTGCCGGCGCGGTTACCCGAGCCGAGCGCGACGGCGATACCTGGGTGCTCAACGGGGCCAAAACTTGGAGTACTTTCGCCATTTTTTGCGACTATGCGATGTGTTTGGCTCGCACTGATTGGGGCGCCACGAAACATGGTGGACTGACTATGTTTTTGATGAAGATCGATCAGCCTGGAGTCGATGTCGACTGGATCAGACAGTCCAACGGCGTCCGCGATTTTTGTCAAGAGTTCTTTACCGATGTGTGCCTTGATGCTGACAGCGTCATCGGTGAGGTGAACGGCGGTTGGGCGGTGGCGTCGGGTTTGTTGAACCATGAGCGGGCGTCGGGTGGGGGCTCTCGGTACGCCCACGACGGGGGAGGGGCTCGAGTTGACGTCGGTGAAGACAATCTTGTCGACTTGGCCCGGAAGTTGGACCCAATCGACCCGCATCATCTGGATCTGCTCGGTGAGGCTCACACCTTGAGAATGGTCCATCGTCAGGTATCAGCACGGGTTTCCACGGGAATACAAACTGGTGATTACCCTGCCGCTGCGGGAGCATTGCTTCGAATGTCGGTTGGGTTGCTTGGTGCCAGACGCGCCACCATCGGCATGGAACTTGCGACAACATCGTCGGTCAGTTGGCGAACGGATGACCCAACAGGCGAGTACGGCAACGACTACCTGTTCCGCCAAGCGCACTGCTTGGGCGGTGGTAGCACCGAAATGCAACGCAACATCATCAGCGAACGCCTGCTTGGTATGCCCCGCGAGCGTTCTGAAGACCACAACCGACCTTTCCGCGACGTCCCCCGAACTCGCTAATAAGGGCCACTAGATCGCCCCACCGAATGCAGAAAGCGGGCGTGCGTGCGTGCCGATCAGCCGGCCTGTTCCGAAGCGGCCATTGGTGGGTAGTCGCAGTAGTGTGAGGCGCCATGAACGGATGGATTGTGAAGCCGATAGGTGGTGTGCTCGGGGCTCGAGTATCAGGATTGGATTTGCGGGTTCGGCTGAGTGACAGCGAGCGCGCGGATCTGTATGGGCTGCTGCTTGAGCATCTCGTGCTGGTGTTTTCGGGACAATCAATCGAAGATTCCCACCAGATGGACCTGCTGGCTGCGTGGGGGCGCGCATATATTCACCCGATCGGCCGGACTTCTGGGCTGACCGAGGCCAAGGTTGAGCGAATAGTCGACGATGAAGATCGGCCTCCCTACCAGGACAAATGGCATACCGATGTGACTTGGGACCCTGATGCTCCGATTTTGGGGTCTCTGCGAGCTATTGAGATGCCAACGCGGGGCGGAGACACCATCTTTGCCAGCATGTATGCGGCTTACGACGGCCTTTCGGAGTCCTTGCAAGAGCGGCTCGATGGCATGACCGCTTGGCATGACATGGGACCCGGGCAGTCGTTCATCTCCAAAGCTGGCGGGGAGTTGGTCGAGCGCACCCGTGCGCAGTTCCCGGGGCTGAGCGACCGGTGGTCGCCGTTCATCCCGACACCGGTCGCCGTCACCTGAACGTCAACAAGAACTTCACCAGCCACCTGATGGGGTTTCACCGGGGCGAGAGCGATGCTTTGCTCAACTTCCTCTATGACCACGCAACCCAACCGAATTACACGATTCGCTACGAATGGTCCGAGGGCGACCTGATCGTGTGGGATGAGCGCTGCACTCAGCATTTTGCGGTCGCCGATCATTATCCCCAACGTCGCGAAATGGCCCGCCTCACGGTTGCCGCCTCGGCCTGACGTCTGGCGCCCGAACCTGGCAGCGAAATCAATCTGAGGAGCCAGCGCGGCTAACACCCGTTGCTATCAGACGCTGTGGTTGGGGTATTCTCAGCGCCGTGGATCCCCGCCACGTCCTGATAGCGCTTGCCGTGATGATTGCTGTCGGCTGTGCCTCAAGCGAACAATCCGTGTCACCGTCAACGACCGCGAGTGGTGCCGCTTCGGTAACCACACTGGCATCGGAAACGAGTCAGCCAAGTGTGGGCAGCGTTGAGGTGCCCGAGTCCGATCACAGCGAGCCGGAGCCGACGACTGTGGAACTGGATTCGGTTGAGCCGGAGCCGACGACTGTAGAACTGGATTCGGATGAGCCTGTGACTACAACCACGCTCGCAGCTGTGGCACCTGAGGTCGTTGAACCAGGCCCGAGCGGCGTTGAGCAGGCCGAGGGCGATAGCAGCAGTTCAGCGTCGGACACCCTTCAAGTCACTGATCGGCCAGAATCCGCGGTCGCCGTGTTGCAGCGCCGCCTTGAAGCG
>JAKZTU010000381.1:0-14754 GCA_047516945.1 Acidimicrobiales bacterium | reverse complement strand
ACTTCAGCGCGCGAGGCACCGGTGTCGGCCATCTCCAGGGCCCTTTTGGGGCGGTTACCGAAGACTTTCCAGATTCCTCGTGCCGACAGGCAGGGGCTGGAGATGGCCTCACCGATCACAGGGTGACTCCTCTATTGACTTACCCGATCCAAGCTGACCATACGTCTTCGTTGTCCGCTATCCACTGCGCGGCCACTTCATCAACGTCCTCACCGTCGAGTTCTACTGGTGGAAGCATCGAAAGTTGATCGGCGTTGGTGATCGTGAACGCGGAGAGGAAGTCGTATACATCAGGGGCTTTGTCGGCCAACTTGCCCGACACGGCCTTGATGATGACATCTTCGGGATATTCGCAGTCCACACCGCCGTCGCCGCTGGCTGCGCTAGCGCCGCATTCTTCAGTGTATGGAGGGAGGGTGACCTGAACGAGGCTGTATGTGGAGACTGCCGCGGTTGGCGTCCACCAATACATCAGAATCGGTTCTCCCGCAGACACCCTTGCATCCAGTTCGGCAACTGTTGCAGGTTCAGAGCCGGAGTAGATCACCTCAAAAGGCATACCGAGATTGTTGATGATCTGTTCGTCAAACTGTGAGTAGGAAGGATCGGTGCCTAAGAACCTGCCATTGTCGCCTGTTCCGGCTGTGGCAAAAACAGCAGCCGCTTCATCACTGAAGTAGCCCTCCCAAGTAGCCAACTCCGGATTGGCATCGATCACATAATCAGGAACAAACCAGCCGATTCTGCCCACCGCGCCTAGTTCGCCAAGACGTTCGACCGAGCCATCGTCAAAGAAGGCCTGTTCGCTGTCGGTAATACCCGAGGGCCAGATCTCAAGTACTGCATCGGCGGTTCCGTCAGCCAGACCAGTGAACATTGCTTCGTTCTCGTCAATGTTGATCGCCTCGACGGGATAGCCGAGTTCACTTTCAATAAGCTGTTCGGCTACGGCCACGTTTAGCGCTGACGCCGTCCACGGGTTGACCACCAACGAGATAGTGGGCTTGGCTTCGTCGTCGTCGTCCCCGCAAGCAGCCGCAAAGAGCGTTAGCGCCAAAAGAGCAAATAGCAATTTTCTCATGATTTCCCTCCATGGGAGTTGTGTTTTTCGTTCCCGTCAAGAAAACCGTCCAGACGGTTTCGTTACGCTAGCAAACCTGAGCCACCGGTCCAACATTTGGGATGCTGCCGAGAATCGGATCTCGATAAACAAGGGACGGAACCCTGCAAACTACGAATCACGCATCGAAACAGAAGAGCGTCGCCACTAGGCGCCGACTAGTTGTACTGGACATAGAGGTTGGTAGCTCCGTGATGGGGTGAGCCTCCTGTGTAAGTGTGGGGTTAAGACAACCAACTCAAACACAGGAGACTCAATGTCGCACGCTAATGCAGGGTTGACGCCCGCTGGGCGTTTGTTGATGGTCCAACGGGTTGAGGCGGGGATGCCTCAGGCTCATGTGGCGGCTCAGATGGGTCTGTCGCGGGGCACGGTGGCGAAGTGGTGGCGCCGTTGGTGTGAGCATGGCGAGGCTGGTTTGGTGGACCGGTCCTCGAGGCCGCGGTGTTCGCCTCGGCGCACCGACGCTCGAGTCGAGGAGCGGATCTGCCGGCTGAGACGCAGCACCAGGCGCGGGCCGGTGTATCTGGGGGCGCGCACGGGGGTGCCGGCGTCGACGGTGTGGCGCATCCTCAAGCGCAACGGGTTGAACCGTCTGTCGTGGATTGACCGGCCGACGGGGCGGGTGATACGCCGCTATGAGCGTTCTGCTCCCGGCGAGTTGGTGCACCTCGACATCAAAAAGGTCGGCAAGATACCCCCAGGAGGCGGCTGGCGCATCCACGGGCGCGGTTCGCAACAAGCCAAACGCTCCAGCGGCCGCCGCGTCGGCTACACGTTCTTACACGTCGCGATCGACGACTACTCCCGTGTCGCCTACGTCGAAGCCCACGACAACGAAACCGCCGTCACCCTCGTCGGGTTCTGGAGACGCGCCCAGGACTGGTTCTGGTCCAACGACATGGCCGTCGATGAGGTCCTCACCGACAACGGGGCGAACTTCGTCTCTGGTGCGTTCGCCGAGCTGCTCGCCGAACGAGCCATCGTGCACCGCCGGACCAGGCCCTACCGGCCCTAAACCAACGGCAAAGCAGAACGTTTCAACCGCACCCTCACAGACGAGTTCCTCTACAACTACAAGTTCCGATCCGAAACCGAACGCCGCATCCGCCTCAAACGCTGGATCCACGACTACAACTGTCACCGACACCACACCGCCATAGGCGGCCCACCTGCATCACGCGCTAACAACCTCACGCGAACTGACAACTAGGCGCCGACTAGTTGACGCTGCCGTAGAGGTTGTTCGGACTCGAGGTATCCAGGGCCTTACCTTGCAGAGCGTCGCCACCGAGGCCGGACTGAGCAAGGGCGGACTCCTCTACCATTTCTCATCCAAAGAAGAGCTCGTTACGGCCCTCCTTCACGACGCCATGGAGCGTGTCGACGACGATCTTCAAGAACTCGTCAACGGAGACGAGAAGGGAGCATTTGCTCGCGCCTATGTCGAATATGTCAGAGCCCCGCACGCCTACTGGGAGGAGTCTGCAACAAGCGTGTTCGCGGCTGCTGCACTTGAACCCGATCGCTTAAAAAAGGTTCAGGAACTCTTTGAGGATTGGCAGAACCGGTTGATCGAAGACGACGAACTCGACCCGAGACTCGCTCTGCTCGCCAGAATCGCCTGTGACGGATTGTGGCTGATCGATCTGTTCGGGCTGGCTCCTCCATCCACCGAGCAAAGAGCAGAAGTGCTCGATTTTCTGATCCAGTCAATCGAATCTAACGGAACCTCTGATTAACGGATCTAGGGACCGCAATCGACGCAAGACACGTCTTCGATGGGTGCGTCCGCGGCGAGATACTCGGTTAACCAATCAACGAACACGACTCCTTCGACTTCCAGGGAGTACATCTCGTCGCTCCCGAGAATCGTGTGATCCTCGCCCGGCGCCAGATAACTGCTCACAGGGACTCCGGCGGCTTCGATCTTGACTTCGTTGGATCTGATCAGCTGATCCATATTGCTGGCGTCGAATCCAGCCAATTCTGCAAAACTCAACTGCGTGCTGTCGAAGGCGTTGTCGAAGCGAGCGAAGCGAATATCAGGATCATGAAGACCAGCTTGGATGAACATCTCGGGTACTCCCCATTCCTGTGGAGTTATTCCCTCGTTTACGGGCCAGTCGGGGACAACCGAGAATGCACCCCACAGTGAGCCGATCGCGGCGTTGATAACAGGGTTGCTCGGATAGGCACCCGAGGCGTCAGCCACAACGGAAACCTTGGCGTCTGGATACAGGTCCGATACCAACCCGCCGAAGAAGGGGGCAGCAACAGAACCAGCGCTAGAACCGGCTACAACGACTTCGGTTGCGTCGGGGAAACGCGCATGGAGTTCGGCCAATGCTCTGGAAGCGTTCACAAATCCATTGTGGTAAACGGTCAGATCGTCGCTGTATTGGTGGACATTGTTGCCGATATGAACATCGCCGGTGCAGTACGGGGCTCCCACGAAGGAACTGCCAGACAGGGGATTGGCGGGATTGGAAAAGTCAAAGATGCCTCCCGCTCCGGTCGGGTCGTCGCTTTCGCCGGTGGTCACCGAGTAGGTACCGTCGGTGAACGAACAGGAAGCGGGAGTGAAGCAAGCGCCACCTCCCTCAAGGTAGAACACCACACGTTCGGGATCGGCCTCTCGGACCCAGAAGCTGTAGTCGCTGCCATCAGCGCACATGCATTCATCGCCTCCGGCAATTTGTTCCCACGGCCCCGCCGTCGGCAGTGTCGTTGTAGTCGTTGTTGTTGTAGTCGTTGTTGTAGTGGAGGTAGTCGTGGACGCGGCTGTGGTCGTTGTGCTGGGAGCCGCCGTGGTTGTTGTGCTGGGAGCCGCCGTGGTTGTTGGAGTTGTTGTAGAAGTGGTCTCAAGCGTGTCGCTCGGCGCCGATTCTTCGGTGTCGTCACCGCCACAACTTGTTGCAAGCAGCCCCAAAGCCAGCAACAAGATCGACGCCCGAAATACCAGCGCACCACCGTGTTTTGTCATGAAGCACCTTACACCCCCCTACGCTGGATGCACGCGCCGTTGAGACCGAGAGAGAAGGCCCATGACTGACACCCAACAAGAACGCGATCTTGAGAATCTGGCTCGGGTTCAAGAAGAATTCTCACTGGATCTGCCCTCGACAGCCGACGATTTCGCGACGGAGCGTCAACAACGCAAAGAGTCCCTCGCCGCGGGTCTGAGAGTCATGGGGCGTCTTCACCTCGCTGAGGGGGTCGCGGGTCACGTCACGGTTCGGGACCCCGAACATCTCGATCACTTCTGGGTCAATCCCTTCGGTCACAACTTCAAGTACATGACCGTTTCAGATCTCATTCTGGTTAACGACGAAGGTCAAGTTGTTGAGGGCGAGCGTCCAGTCAACACCGCGGCATTCGCCATCCATTCGCAGATCCATGCGGCGCGACCAGACGTTGTCGCGGCTGCACATTCACACTCGATGTACGGCAAGACATTTTCGGCGTTGGGTGAGCCTCTCAAAATGATCAGCCAGGACTCCACGATGTTCTACAACGATGTGGCGCTTTGCGATGCGGGCAGCGGTGCGGTGGTATTGGATGTTGAGACCGGTCGCCTGATGGCTGAGGCACTTGGCAACAAAAAGGCCCTGATCCATCAGAACCACGGCCTGATTACCTGTGGCGGTAGCGTCGATGCGGCTGTGTGGTGGTTTGTGGCTCTTGAACGCTGTTGTCAAAGCCAGTTACTGGCGCAAGCCGCAGGTGATCCCATTGAGATTCCAGAGCACCTCTGCACCGAGGGATACCGACAGCAAGGTTCGGACTTGGCGGGCTGGTTTCAATTCCAGCCTTGGCGCGATGAACTGATGCGCGAAGAACCCGAATTTCTCAACTGATCAGCGATTGTGTCGCTTCACTAACTGAACGTTCGTCCAGTAGGCTGAGTTCGCCCTGGATTCTCCGGCGGTAGGGAAAAATATGCCTGTGGTAGGAACAAGATGCCTGCGGTAGGAACAAGATGGACGAGCGCTTGAACCGGTCTGAGACAAAGGAGCAGATTCTTGACGCGGTTGGTTCGGTGATTCTGCGCGAAGGGATCGGTGGGGCCAGTATGCGAACGGTGGCCAAAGAGGCTGAAGTTTCCGTCGGCCTGCTCAGCTACCACTTCGATGACAAACAAACGCTGATTCTGGCTGTGTTCCAAAGAGCTACCGACCGGCTTTTTGACGCCTGTGTTAGTGCCTCTTCGGATCACGATGACCCTGCGGACAAGTTTCGAGCGTTTCTGCGTGGCGCGTTCACCGATGAATTCCTCAATGGCAGCTACCTGGCGTTACGCATCGCACTGTGGGCATTAGCACTCACCGAAGACGGTGTGGCGGAAGTTGACGCGGAGTTCTACGAGCGCTACTCGTCGCGTTTTCGCGAGCTCGTGGGTGCGGCTCGCCCGGAGCTACCCGAATCCGTGGTTGCGGGCCGTGTGCAAGACCTGATCGCTAGCTCCAACGGGCTTTGGCTCAACTGGGCGCGCTGGCAGGACAACGACGCTTTGGAACGAGGACTCAGCCACTGCGAAGACCTCACGCTTAACGGAGAAATTCGCGCCCGCGCCCAACGCTGAACCTGCTGCACGCTGCTATACATGCCACTGCAAACGCCGCGTTCATCTTCGGAACGCTTATCGGCAACTCAAGGACGCTCATGGGATTTCGGATGGCAAACATTGCTGGACGAGCAGCGCTTGTCGACGGCGACGACTACTACGACATTGAGACGACAAGCGCTGGGGCAATGCCTTCAGATCCGATGGAAGCACTCACTTTGGCGACCGAAATGTCCGATCTTCAGGCGACGCTCAACGATAGGGAATCCACCGGCAGCGTCGCCGATGTGACTCTTGACGCGCCGGTACCGCGGCCTCGCAACTGCTTTGGAATCGGCCTGAACTACGCAGACCATGCCGCTGAATCCGAGATGGAACCTCCCGAAAACCCGCTGGTTTTCACTAAATTTCCGTCGTGCATCGTCGGCCCAACAGCCGATGTGGAGATGCGAAGCGATGGCGTCGACTACGAGGTAGAGTTGGTGGCCGTTATCGGTGTCGGCGGCAAGGACATTGCCAAAGAGGATGTCTGGAACCGCATCGTTGGTTTGACTATTGGACAGGACATCTCTGATCGTCCAATGCAGTTCTCAGCGACCCCACCCCACTTCGATCTGGGAAAGTCTTTCGATACCTTCGGACCGATCGGACCGTACCTGGTCTCACCCGACCTCGTTGCCGATCCTTCCAACCTGCGCCTCACTACCAAGATCAACGACGAAGTGCGACAGGACGGCACGACCTCACAATTGATCTTCGACGTTCCGGCACTGGTGTCGTATATCTCCCACATCACCACGCTAACCACTGGTGATCTGATCTTTACCGGCACCCCCGACGGCGTCGGCGTGTCACAAGGGAAGCTGCTACAACACGGAGATGTGATCACCTCGGTGATTCAAGACATCGGAACTATGACCAACCGGTGCGTACGAATCAGCGACTACGCGACTCCCTGAGAGGCCTCCGCCTCTGCAATCCCAGCAGGATGTTCAGCCGGCCTTGGAGCCCTTCAATTCAGCGGTCAAGCCTTCATCGTTGGCAGGACGGGTGCGTGACAGGAATGCTCCCGCGTCAGCGAGGATGAACTGGCCGGTGATGCAACGGGCCAGGTCGCTGGCAAGGAAGGTAGTCAAGCGGGCGAGTTCGTCATGCTCAACCATGCGGCGTAAAGGCGTTGAGGCCACGATCGCTTCCATGCGTTCGTCAGTGAAAGCAGCAGCGACGGTTTCAGTAAGGGTCGTGCCGGGAGCGATCGCCAGAACCCGAATTCCCGACGGCCCCAACTCCACTGCCATTGAAGTCACCAAATGATTGAGGGCCGCTTTCCCAGCAGCATAAATGCTGTTGTACGGCGAGGGACGGGTCGTCTCACCCGAGGTGACAAACAGAATCACGCCACCCTCACCCGCAGTCAGCATCACCGTTGCTTCGGCACGCCCGCACAGCGCCGCGAGCACCAGATTCTGATTCAGGATGTCACGCCAGTCTTCCCCGCGGTAACTAGTAAAGGCCCGAAGTGTTCGCTCCGGCGGCATCATGCCGATGTTGTTAACCGCAATCTGGAGTCCACCGAGTTGGCTCACAACCGCCTCAACCATGCTGTCGATTGCTTCATCGTCTCGACAATCTGCGATGAAGCAATGAGCACGGCCACCGGCTGCTGTGATCTCTTCAACCACTGCTTCAGCCTTATCCGCGCGTACGTCGTTTACTGCGACTGTGGCGCCCGCCCTCGCCAACCAGCGCGCCACTTCTCTCCCGATTCCGGCACCGGCACCGGTAACCAACGCGACCTTGCCTTCGTGGTCGATAGCGATGCTCATGCGGTCAGCACTCGGATCGTTTCCTCGACAACACTGTCGGCACGGCTTTTGACAGCGGAAATATCGACACCTCCGAGCGGGTGCGCGACCTCGACAATACGTGCTTCGGGCAAGTCCAAAGTGGCTGCAACTTCCTCGGTCAGCGCTCGGAATTCGGTCGTGGTGACAACAACGGTCGGAGTTCCAGAGCTTTCGAGTCGGACGGAGTCGTGGACACTCCACGACGTGCAACTGCCTCAATCGGCAGAACCCGTTAGAACCAGATCAACCTCTGCTTGCAGGCGGGCAATGACATCGTCGGGTGCGGCCAGCGCCGCGTTCTTGGTCTCAACCAGGGCAAGCACTGCACCAGTACGACTGACGAGGCGCTGCGCCAGTCGTTCAAGCAGAACGCCGGCATTCGGCTTGGTGTTGTCGAGAATCCCGATCCGCTTACCAGTTAACACCGGCACAGATGGTGCGGGCGTAGCGGCTGGCGAACCAACTGCGCCGTCAGGTGCATATACCTTCATGTCTTCTCCGTCCTACTACGCGTCCACCGAGACGGTGACGCTTTTGGTCATACCCCAACTAGGGATTACCGAACTGTGCTTTCCCGCACCGCCAACTACGACGATTTTAATGTTGTCGGGGTGTTCGGTCATCGATACACGGTCCTCGTCTGCCAACGCCTGCTGCCACGGAGCCCAAGCCCGCAACCCGAATGCACGGCGCAACTCCGCCACGGGCAGCGTGGCTCGGTTGAACAGATAAGAGGCAATATGGCCTCGGGTCCAACCAGCGTTCGCACATACGGCGGCGTGTTCTGGGCAAAGCGCCACGAAGTACTCTCCACTGCTGATCGGCGCATTGTTCTGGCCCAGCGACGTCATCGCCGAAGCTACCTTGTCGAGAATCGCTGCGGGGTCCGACGACTCCATATCGTGTGCGTTGTGCGGGGCTTCACCGCAGTGGAGGGTGACCGCCGATGCTGTGGAGACTCCGGCACTCGCGGCATAGGAACCCCAGGGAGACTGAGCGGTGTTTTCTGCGACGCAGTACGAGTACTTGGCAGGTCCTCCCTGGGTTGAGGCATCACCTGGACCGGGGCGAGCACCACCGACATGCATCAAGATCAGACGCACCGCTCGGCCGGTGCTGGCATTGGCCCGGTTTCCCGGCCCGAAAGCTCCGAGACCGGAGTTATAACCGGCAGTCTCGGCGATGTCGCCATGCACAATGAGCAGTGGCGCAACGCAATGTGTCGTTGCGTTCACGCCCCGCAAGTTAAGTTCGGGCGACGCGAGCGCGCCTACCGCGGCAACAAGAACCGGTAGATTTGCCGGCTCACAACCAGCAAGTACCGCGTTGATTGCGATTACTCGACGTGTGGCTTGTCCGAAGCGAGGGGGGAGAGAGGCAATGATCTCGTCGGGGTCCGCGCCGGCAAGCATTTCATCAACCCGCTCAGGTGTCGGCGGCACCATCGGCAACCCGTCACCCCAGCCGTGCTCGTCATACAACTGCATCAACGCACGAGGGTCATCTTGCGCGAGATCAAGCAGCAACAAAGAGTCAGCGGTCATCAATGTCAGTATGCCCTACCGCGACGCTTGGACTTGAACCCATGAGGGCGTTCGTTTTTCGGCGAAGGCCCTCATGCCTTCGCGCGCCTCATCAGTCGCAAAGAGTTCAGCAGACAACTGAGAGGTCCATTCGAAGGCATCTTCAACTGACATTTTCGGGACCTGTTGCGTGAGTGCCTTGCACGCAGCCAAAGCGTTGGGTCCGCCAAGCAACAGGTCTGAAACGATCTCAGCTACTTCTTCGTCAATACGATCGGCCGGAACCGCGGCGTTGATGATCCCCATGCGAGCTGCCTCAGGGGCTAGGAAACGGTTGCCCCGAAGGAAGGCAGCCGACGCATCCGCCGAACGCATTTTCGGCAAACACAGCACGGAGATCATTGCTGGTGCAACGCCTATACGAACCTCGGTAAATCCCATCTTGGCCGTGTCAAGCGCGACCGAAATATCCATAGCCGCGGCGATACCCAGGCCGCCAGCCACGCAATGACCGTTGATTCGCCCCACGAAGGGTTTGGGTGACTTGCCGAAGCGAGTGAACAGATCGACACCCGTGGGCACGCCTTCACGGTTTGTTGAGCGAGCCTTGAGGTCTGCCCCAGCACAAAAGACTCGACCACGATTGGTAAGTACTATGACCCGTACTTCCGGGTCGGCGTCGGCTGCATCAATCGCCAAAAGAAGCTGCTCAATAAGGTCGCTACTCAAGGCATTGCGGTTGTCTTCGTCGGCCAAGGTGATCGTCATCACTCCTTGGACCTTTTCAGTTTCGACAAGGCTCATCGGTAACTCCTAGCGCTTGGGGCCTGTGGTGGGAGGGCCGGCAAACACCTGAGCCATCATCATCCAATCGAGTGCCGCTTCACCGGCAACCAACAGGCCGGTGTCTTGTAACTGGCGACGTTGAGTCACAACTCCGCAGAAATCTTCGACGCTTCCAACGACACTGCACTGCGCATCTACCGGACCCCAAGTCCATTTCTCACCTGAGGGGCTCTGTAAGGAGACACGGACCTCATCGGCGGGCATTTCCAGCTTGCGATTCGCATAGGTCCAACCGCGGGTAATAAAGCCAAGTTGCGCAATATGGCGTAGGCGATCGGTGGGGACTCGATCGGCGCCAACCGCGTCGACAATGTCTTGGCCATGCGCCCAACATTCCATCAGGCGCGCCGTCAGAAAGGACTTGGCACCCATTGAGGGGCCGTACCAAGGCACCCGGGCATCGTCGCGCAGTTCCGCTGCAGTATCGGCCAACTCATCTCGACCAGCGCGCCACGCAGCTAACCGTTGGCTGACCGGCAGACTTCGTACCGGGTCGAGAGTATGAACATCTACACCCAGATCGCCATCGGCGGCACTAGCCCACAGCGCTTTCTCCAACACCGCGAAGTCAGCTTCATCGCGAATTGCGGTGGCCGCGGCACGGTCAAAATACGTTAGATGAGCGACCTGGTCCGTTACGTCCCAGCGGGGACTCGCCGTGGTGATGGACCACTGGTTATCGGTGAGATGACTGATCACCTCGTCAAGAGCAGCTTGCTCATCCAGCAGATCCGTGAGGACTTCAGACACGTGCATGACTCTCCTCTCTCGCTGGTGAGCGATCACCGAGTTCGTGAGCCGGCGGGAACCGGGAGAGACCGTTGAGCAATATGTCAAGCACATGATCCGCCGCGTCTTTGGGAGACTCACACAGTTCGGCCACCACTTCTGGTTCGCTGAACTGACGGCCGAGACTTGCCAAGGCCCGAGCCACGACGGCAGTGTTCACGGCGGCAATATCCCCCTGTTCGACGGCCAAGTCAAGAAGCTCGCGGGTGACATCGACCAGGTAGTTGTTGTGAGCGGCGAACAGTTCCGGTCCGCCAACAACCGCATTGAGATCGCGGGCGAACGCCGGAGTGGTGCGCGACACCGCCACATTGGCCGCCAACAGATAGGCACGAATGGCCTCGAGGGGACGATGATAGGAAGCTTGCGTGAGAGCGTTTTTGGCGTCTCGGCCGATGTTCCAGAGATTGCGGTCAATGGCCATCAACACCAACTCTCCGCGGCTGTCAGCCATGCCGTAGAGAGTTCGCAAAGAACAATTCAACTTCGTCGCAAGGTCAGCCATAGTGAGATGGCTGAAACCATCGCGGACCAACCCAGTGAGTTCGTCGAGAATCTCGCGTTGGCGAGGCGTAAGCGCTTCGCTACGTTCGCGCGAAAGCCTTGGCGTGGGCCCTCGGACGAGCCTAATCCTGCCCTCGAAATCGTTCACCGGCGTTTCGACCGGGTTCACTGACGCCTCGTTTCTGCCCAGGTTTTCCCCTTTTCTACATTGGGTTCGCGGGGAAGGCCCAAGACCATCTCGGCCACGATGTTGCGCTGCACGGCGAACGTCCCCCCACCGAGGGTCAACGCGGGCGAGAAAAGGAAGCCGTAATGCCAGATTCGATCCACCCCCGGGATCTGCTCATGCTCGAAATTCACCTCGGTGGCTCCACCACGCATGCTCGAAGGTATCTCGCCGATCGGACCCGAGCCCTCCAAAAGCCCTTCTGGTCCTGAAAGATCTTTTGCCAACTCCAACACATGTTGACCATGTTCGTCACCCATGATTTTTTGGATTGAGGCTTCTGCACCCGGAGTCTTGGCGTTGAGCCGGGCACTCAACGTGCGTAAACGGTTCAAGCGCAGTACCTCGGCCTCTACATGCAGCGCCGCTGCCCTCTGACGCACAACTGGATCTGCGAGTCCTCCATTGCGCTTGATCAATTCGATCAACATTTCCGCGGTCGGGCCTGCACCCCACAGCGAACCTGCGGAGCTCAGCGACACTCGCTCGTTGGCCAGGGTCACCTTCGCCAATCGCCAGCCATCATTCTCGTCGCCGATGCGGTTCGCCGCATCGATGCGCACATCGTCAAAGAAGGTTTGATTGAAGGCATGGGCTGTGGTCATGTCGACGATGGGTGCCATCGTCAGTCCCTTGAGATTGGTCGGGCAGATGAAATAGGAGATGCCCTTGTGCTTGGCGACGTGAGGGTCGGTGCGAGCGATGAGAATCCCGTACTTGGAGTAGTGGCCACCACTGGTCCAAATCTTGGAACCGTTGACGACGTACTCGTCTCCGTCGCGCACCGCGGTGGTAGCAAGGGAAGCCAAATCAGAGCCAGCATCGGGTTCCGAGAACATCTGGCAGTAGATGTCCTCGCCGGTCAACAAAGCAGGAAGGAAGCGGGCTTTCTGCTCTTCAGTGCCGGCAGCGAGAATGGTGGGTCCCGCCCATCCAATGCCGATGGGATTGTCGGGACGCCTCACTTGGGCTCGTCGCATCTCCTCGTCGATGATGATCTGATGCATCGGATCTGCGCTGAGCCCGTATGGCTTTGGCCAGTGAGGAACGATCAATCCTCGCTCAAGGAGTTGGCGCGGCGAGGGGTTGTGGTTGGCTTCAAGCCATTCTCGAACCTTGAGTCGCCGAGGATCGTCTTCGGGCGGGAAATCAAAGTCCATCGCTGTCCTCTTTCAACAGCGACTTAGGGATATCGACATGCCGAGCCCGGAGCCATTCGCCCAATCCCTTGGCTTGGGCGTCTTGACGGGTCGAGGAGGCCACACCCTCCTGAAGAATGCCGTGTATCACAAAGTTGATCGACAAGATGTTCGGCAGGACGAAGCGTTCGATCTTTGCGTTGGCAGCCTCCGGCATGAGTTGCCGCAGTCGGTCGATGGTAAGGAAGTCTTCCAACCAGCCGTATGCCTCCGCAGAACGAACGAAGATGCCTACGTTGGCGTTTCCGCCTTTATCTCCGGAACGCGTCCCTGCGAGTGCGCCGAGCGGAAGCCGCATTGTTTCGCCGTTGGGCGGCGCCGGGATATGCCGGACGGCCGGGGTAACCGAAGGCCCCGATGACGGAGCATCAGAGTCAATGACCGTGCGGCCCTCGCCTAGGAGCACAACATGTTGCGGTACCAGATCACGGGGCACGAGCCCCGAGGTGTGGACGCCGAAGGGTTTGCCCAAGCCTCCCGTTTTCAAGCCGAAGAACCCGGGGATGCTGGCCAGTGCCATGTCATTCATTGCGGAGCCGATTGCAGTGGTTTTTCGTTGATCCGGGTCTTTTACGGTGATGCGCCAGGAGGCCACAGCTTCTTCGTTGGTCGCCGGGTCGTCTTTGTCGGTGCGTACAACAGCGGTCGTGACGCTCGCAAAGTCCTCGGGTTGATGTCGGCAGTTCCGCCAGAAGGCCCGTTCTATAAGGCTGGCTTTGGCGTCTATGTCGACACCGGTCAAAGCAATTGCCATGTCGCTTCGAAAGCCTCCCCAGGAGTTCATCGAGACCTTCAAGGTCTCGGGCGGTTTTTCTCCTCGTACTCCTGAGATGCGGACACGATCCCGTCCAACAGTGTCGAGTTCAATTGTGTCGAAGCGGCTGGTCACGTCTGGGCCGAGATAGCCCGGGTCACCAATTTCGTAGAGCAGTTGGCTGGTGATGGTGCCAATCGTGACGTTGCCCCCGGTCCTGGGGTGTTTGCCGATCACCGACGATCCATCCGCGGCAATTTCTGCAAAGGGAAAACCGGGATATTCGAGTCCATCAATTTCTTCAAAGAAGGAGTAGTTGCCACCAGTTGCCTGAGTTCCGCACTCAATGACATGACCTGCGACGACCGCTCCAGCCATTGCATCAAGGTCGTCACGCGCCCATTTGTGATGCCAGGCCGCGGGCCCGCAAACGATGGCGGCATCGGTGGTACGTCCGGTGACAACAATGTCGGCACCACGGTTGAGCGCCTCAACAATGCCCCAGCAGCCGAGGTAGGCGTTGGCAGCGATGTAGTCAATGTCCGCTACTGGTTGTCCAGTCTCGAGATCTAGCAGATCGACCCCGGCTGTCTTCAGTTCATCGAGGCGAGGAAGAAGGTTGTCGCCTTCGACATAAGCGATGCTGGGGGAGAGGCCCAACTTGTCAGCCACTTCGGCAACCGCCTCTGCACAATGGAAGGGATCGAGTCCTCCTGCGTTCGAGACGACCTTGATGCCCGACTCAATGCAGTTGCCCATCACTTGTTCCATTTGACCTATGAAGGTGCGGGCATACCCCCCTCCGGGGCGTTTCGCTTGTGTGCGGGCCAAAATAAGCATGGTCAACTCGGCTAGCCAGTCGCCCGTGAGCGCATCGATTGGCCCGCCCTCAACCATTTCTGTAGCAGCGCTCAGCCGGTCCCCATAAAACCCACTGCAATTCGCAATCCGAATCGGCTCTCTCACCCCCCTTCCCCCGTTTCACTTCCAGCCTCCTCGGCTCCGGCCTCGCCCGGCGACGCCAACGACCCATCTATCACCATCAGCAGAACGTCTTTTTCGATTTGCTCGCCTACTGAAACCAGGATTTCGGTGACCGTGCCCGCCTCGGAAGCTCGCAGATGGTTTTCCATCTTCATTGCCTCAATCACCGCGACTACCTGTTGAGCCTCCACTACGTCGCCCACGTTTACTCGAAGTTCGATCACCTTGCCCGGCATGGGCGCAACCACAGCACCGCCAACAGCCTCAGGTTCAGGTATTGGGAATCTGGGGAGTACTTCGATTCGAGCCCCTCCGCCCACGCCTGTCAGGTAGAGATTATGACCATGACGCGCCACCGCGTAGCGGCGTCGTCGAGAATCAACCTCGACGTCGAT
>JAKZTU010000380.1:0-3641 GCA_047516945.1 Acidimicrobiales bacterium | reverse complement strand
GAAATGCCTCGGATCAACTTGTACGAGTTCGATATCGGATATCGCCAACACCTCGGGGTCGAGCCGTCCGTCGTCCACCACCATCTGCCCCAACTTCGACGCCAGCTCGGCTTGTACATCCGGCATCAACTGCACGACCAGAAGATCGGGATGGTCCAACCCCTCACGGAGTCCCATCGTGTACGTCCAGCCATGCTGGCCATGTTCTCGCACCTGGGTGATCGCGAACCCATGCACATCTATCATCAGATCGTGCATCCGCCCGACCTGCTCTTCGCCGTATCCCTCGCATCTAATGCACATGGTGACACCATTGCATAAGCATATGACATTGGTCAACATGACATATAATGATATTATTCTTACCAGACTCGGAGTCTCCATGGCCCAGACCACCAACCCTCTGCCGGGTCCCATCCCTAAGCCCCCGACGCGGCCGCGCTCCCATCTCCGGCGCAACCAAGCTGACCTCGTCCGTCGAGCAATCGAGCGCAACCAAGCTGACCTCGTCCGTCGAGCAATCGAGCGTAACCTCGCGGACATCGACGATCTCGACACACGTACCGGAGCAATTCAGAATGCTTGCGTCGTGTGCCACGGTCCCTTCCCAGACCACAATCGCCAGATTCATTCCCTTAGCGGTCGTATGACACAAGATTGCAACCAATATAGGATTCCTTACGGTGAATAGGATTTTCGCGCAACGCCGGGGTCGCACAGACCTCAAGCGAAACCGATCGTGCGAGCCCTACTCGGGTTCTGTACGCTTGGATGTCGCAAGACACAACGGGAGACGATTTTGAGTAATCTTGGTTGGTCTGATTCATCACAAGACGCAGCAGACGACGACGCTGGCCAAGTAACGATTTTTGCGGAGTCGCAAGACCAGCAGGACCCACGTCCCCACCTTGAAACCAGGAAGGGTGAAGCCCTCGCGCGAATTTGGCACCGATTCAACACGCCTGACCCGTCAGACGAGCAGCAGCCAGAATCCAGCGCCAGTACCGTAAGGCAACCAAGCGTAGATCATGTCGGCGGCGTGCGTTTGCTCATCAAGGAGATGCAGAACGACCCTGAGCTTGCCGATACCTTGAGAGTTCACGTTGCCGCATTACTCCGCAGAATCGCCAAGGACTATGTCGAGCGACCACTGAACAGACCTGCTCTCCAGGATCCCCAGCAACCGCTATTCAGGGCCGACCACTACGAAGAGGCTCCAAGCCGGACATTCTCCTCCCGGCAAGTGAGACAGGCAGTGCTCTCGTTACAAGCTAAGCAAACAGACCTAGTGTCAAGCATTCAAGAGATAGAGAACATCATTCGCTCACTGCAGCTGTCCCAGTTGAAGATCACTGTCGTGCTAGATGTGACGAGCCCTGATAGACCGGCTATGAATAGTGCCATTATTCGCAGTTCGATTGAGGTCGTCGACTCCCTAGAAAGGCTCCGGAAGACAGCGCGTAAGGTTTCTAAGAACGCTGAGCTACTTCGAGAAGACACTAGTGAATATTCTGGACGCGTTGAGGTGTCAGATAAGTTTTCTAGGTATGCCAAAGAGCTCCGGGAAGCGACTCGCCAACTCTTACAGAGCACTGAAAAACTCGGCGACGAAGTGCAGCGAATGGTTGAAGATCGTCTAGCAAGCGACCGTAAGGAATCAAAAAGTGGCAATTTCTTGAGGCTTGGCGAGATGCTCTATTTGGGACCTCGGCTCCAACATTCCGATCTTGACCCTAGCTTACAAACAGCTTTCGGATCGGCTGGAGACCTCCTTACCAACTCACTTCTCAGTGTCTGGCAATCGAGCGAAAAACCCCAAGATGTCGCATCTTCTGCATGATGGCGGAATCGAAATGACACTCAACGACGATCCAACCGAGAAGAACACCGATGAAGTGGAGCACGCGCCGGACGACGAAGTCGCCGTTGTCGAAGCGCCACCGCAAACAGCTGATCTGAATGAGGATGAAATTCTCGAGCATTTGTTTTCAGCGATGTCTGCAAGCGACGGAGCATCCTATATTGCAAGCCTCGGCGTGCTCGCTCAAACATCTGGACCACTGCCGCCGCCTCAGATACTGCAAGATTACAACGAGATCATTCCAAACGGAGCAGACAGGATCATGGTGATGTCCGAGAGGGCACAAGCGGCTCTCATTGAAGGCCATCGAGAGGGGCGTCGGGCAGAGCGGCGGGGCCAGTTTTTCGCCTTTGTGTGCGTGCTAGCAGTTCTATCCACTGGCATCATATTAGCCGTTACCGGTCAGTCGGTGACTGGTTTCGGTCTTACCAGTTTCAGTTTGGCAACGATGGTGTACGCGTTCGTGCGCGGGCGCGACTAACGCATCCATGTGACGGATAGTCGGCGACCAAGACCAAAGCGGCCACCACAGCGATCTCGTCTTATCCTGGTTTGCTGGCGGTTGCCAAGGGGGTGGTCATCCAGACTGCCGGACGGCCGTTGATAGACGGTCGCGGCACCGGGGAACTTCTTTCCCGAAGACCTGAAAGGCGCCGCAATCAGCGGGTCAACCCGGCACCAATCCTGGGAACAGGCCAGCCAAATCATTTTGTTCTAGGACTCTGCGAGAACCCCAGCGTCTCCGTCAGGCCTAGCTTTCATCGGTTTCGCTGTCTCTAGCGATGGGATCTACTGTCATCGCATCAAGCATTCGTAACAGGAGATCGGCTAGAACGATCACATCTGCCGCTCGTGCAGGGTCCTCATAGTCGACCACTCTGTGGCTCGTGGGGTTTTTGAATGCTCCGAGTGCTCCTGCATACAGATCGGCTATTGCTTGGCGCTCACCTTTTTCCAATCGGTTGTCAGCCAGTGGGCCCTTCTCGGGATGCAGAGCTTGACGAGCAAGCGCAACACCGATGAGATCATTCGAAGATCCAGATTTGTCTCGTAGTGAGACTTCAACCTCTCGCATGGCAGCAAAGACGCCCAACTCCATCTTTCCACCTCGGAAGAGCGTCCTTGATTCACGTAGCTGTTCGTGAATGTCTTCAGGAATGCGTTGATCCGCGAACACGTTCGACAAATTGCCTTCTTCGCTGAGGCGCTGACCGCGCTCCGTCACGCGGTACCACCCGGATGACTGCTTCGGATCTGGACCCACGCATCCTTCGGCTACCAACCAAGCCCATGTATCACTTACACGTTCGAGCAGACGATCCACGTCAGGTTCGTCATTGTTCTGGTGCGCCGATTTGTGATTGATCATCAAGTTGTGCACGTGCGGCTGACTTCCAAGGTTTGCCAGGAGTACCAGCCCTAGTTCGGGTGTAGACAGCTCTCGTAATTGTTCCGCCGACGGAGTGGTTCTGTAGTTCATCATTGTTCTTCACCATGGGTTGTATCCGCATGCGCGGAGTGGTCGATAATCGGATCGGTTCAACCTACGGCGCGTTGATCTAAACGACCGAGCCCAGCCAGATGGACTTGCCGGTGGTGGCCAGGGTGGATTTGTGGGTTTCGTAGGGGGGCATGAGGCGGGCGACTATCGACCAGAACTCAGGGGTGTGGTTGGCTTCATGGAGATGGGCCAACTCATGCACAAGGATGTAGTCGATGAGGCTTGGGGGGAGTTGGAGGGTGGCCCAGTGGACATTGATGTGCTGTGAGCCATCCGAGG
>JAKZTU010000379.1:0-10597 GCA_047516945.1 Acidimicrobiales bacterium | reverse complement strand
CATCAGCGATATCGCGGGACCAGGGTCCCGTGGTACATTTCAACTCGCATGAACGCGGAGCCGGAACGGCCGACGATCCTTGATGTTCGCAGTGCCGAGGTCGTCTACAACGATGTGA
Organism: Acidimicrobiales bacterium; assembly: GCA_047516945.1. GTDB lineage: Bacteria > Actinomycetota > Acidimicrobiia > Acidimicrobiales > Aldehydirespiratoraceae > VXYK01. The sequence continues at coordinate 10,479 of JAKZTU010000379.1, read as the reverse complement.
TCTTGGTGCTGAGCGGCGTGAGTTTGCGGGTGGAGGTGGGCGAGATCGTTACTCTGCTTGGTGCCAACGGTGCAGGTAAGACCACCTTGTTGCGAGCGATAACCGGACTGTTGGAGGTTCACCGCGGCGAGATGACCAAGGGTTCGATCATGTTCGACGGGGCGCCGGTCGATCACGTTGACCCGGCAAAGCTGGTACGTGCCGGTGTGGCCCAAGTCATGGAGGGACGCCGGATCTTCGCGGAACTGACCGTCGAGGAGAACCTGCGCACCGGGGCTCATACGGTGCATGACCGCCAGGCGGTCACCGCGGCCCATGAGCGGGTCATGGATCTGTTCCCGGTGTTGAGACCCCGCCAGCGTGACACCGCCGGTTATCTCTCCGGTGGCGAACAGCAGATGCTCGCCATTGGTAGGGCCCTGATGGCCTCGCCGAAACTCTTGTTGTTGGACGAACCGTCGTTGGGGCTCGCCCCCAAACTCGTCGAACGAATCTCTGAGATCATCAAGACTGTCAACGCGCAGGGAACCAGCGTCCTGCTTGTCGAGCAGAACGCACGCATGGCGCTGTCGATCTCAGATCGAGCATACGTGCTCGAGAATGGACGGATCGTTAAGGAGGGAGCGGCCTCCGAACTGCTTGAAGACGACGACATTCGCGAGTTCTATCTCGGAGTTGGCGAAGCCGGCCGCAAGTCCTTTAGAGATGTCAAGTCCTATCGCCGCAAGAAACGTTGGAGCGCATGAGCGCCCCGTTGTTGAGCTTCGATGCGGTAACGCTGCGTTTCGGAGGCGTAACCGCGCTCGACGATGTGTCGTTCACGGTTTCCGAGGGCGAGTTGTTCGCGATCATCGGTCCCAACGGCGCGGGCAAAACCTCGATCTTCAACTGCCTCAACGGCGTGTACCGCCCCGAAAGCGGCGAGATCACCTTCATGGGCAACTCACTCATCGGAGCGAAGCCGACTCAAGTCGCCAAACACGGCGTGGCGAGGACGTTCCAGAACCTGGGGCTGTTCTCCAACCTCAACCTTGTCGACAACTTGATGCTTGGCCGCCACCTGTTGATGAAAAGCGGGTTCATCGCTGGTGCGATCTGGTTCGGACGGGCCAAACGAGAAGAGATCCACCATCGCGGACGTGTCGAGGAGATCATTGACTTCTTGGAACTGCAGCCGTACCGCTACAGTCCAGTGGGAATGCTCCCCTACGGCATCCAGAAACGCATTGAACTTGGCCGGGCACTTTCGATGGAACCCAGTCTCTTGTTGCTGGACGAACCGGTCGCTGGAATGAACCTTGAAGAAACCGAGGACATGGCGCGTTTCATAATCGAGATCCGCGACCATCTACACATCGCCATGATCCTCGTTGAACACGACATGCACATGGTGATGGATATCGCCGATCGAGTGATGGCGCTCAATTTCGGACAATGCCTTGCCACTGGCGTTCCACAAGAAATCCAGTCCGACCCGGAGGTCATCGCTGCCTACCTCGGGGAGCCAACGTGAACCGATCTCCCGTAAACAAGTCTCCCGTGGACAAGTCGCTCGCGAACATTTCGCTTCCGCACAAACTGCTCGCAAGATCTACTACAGACGGTGACTCCGTAGCGCTGCGCCACAAAACGCTGGGAATCTGGCACGAATACACCTGGAACGACTACGCGGCCAAGGCGCGCCTTGTTGGCCTCGGCCTGCGCAGCCTCGGCGTCGTTAGAGGCGACAAAGTGGCGGTCCACGCGGAGAACCGCCCCGAATGGGTCTTCGCCGATCTCGGAGCGCAGGGCATCGGTGCGGTAACCGTTGGGATCTATCCGACTAGCCCCGCAACCGAAGTCCGCTATCTCCTAGCGCATTCAGAAACAAAGATCGTGGTGGCCGAGGACGAAGAACAACTCGACAAGACCCTTGAAGTCTGGGACCAGCTCGAAGACTTGGCCTACGCCGTGGTCATCGACCCCCGCGGTGTCCGGGTACTCGATGATCCGCGGATTTTGACCTTCGAGGAACTGCTGGAACTTGGTCGGGCGCAATCAGCAGCCGACTTCGATGAATCCGTAGCTGCTCTCGACGCTACGGAGGTGGCCATCATCGTCTACACCTCAGGTACGACCGGGCCACCCAAAGGAGCGATGATCAGCCACGCCAACATGCATGCCGCCTTCACCGATTACGACACAATATTCTCGCTCGGACCAGGCGACGAAGTGCTCTCGTATCTCCCCTTGTGCCATATCGCAGAGCGGTTGATCACGGTCATCAACGGGATCAGCGCCGGCTACACAGCAAATTTCGGAGAGGGCGGAGCGGCTTTTACCAACGACCTGCGCGAGGTGCAACCAACGTTCTTCTTGGGTGTCCCCCGCGTCTGGGAGAAGATGTTGGCAAGCGTGCAGGTGCGGATGAACGACGCTTCGTGGCTGAAACGACGCAACTACCAGTACTGGACCTCCAAAGGCAGCCGCTTGGCGAAGGCCCGCATGAGCGGGAGGCTCGGAGTGGGCGACCGAGTCGTGGGAGTTCTGGGATGGCTCATGCTGTACAGGGCGCTGAGAGAGCGCCTCGGTATGAGTCGTTGCCAGAACGCCCTGTCGGGTGCTGCTCCCATCGCACCCCAGATCCTCGACTGGTTCTGGTCGATCGGGGTACCGGTTCGGGAGGGATACGGACAGACCGAAAACTGCGCGCAAGCGACAATCAACCCTCAGCGGGGTGTGCGGATCGGCACAGTGGGGCTCCCCGTCGCCGGAGCAGAAGTCCGCATTGCAGAAGATGGCGAAATCCTCACCCGAGGGGAGGGAACGTTCGTTGGTTACTACAAGAACCCGCAAGCAACCGCGGAGACAATCGATGCCGAAGGCTGGTTGCACACGGGCGATATCGGAGTTTTCGACGACGACGGTTACCTCAAGATCACCGACCGCAAGAAGGACATCATCATCACCGCCGGCGGAAAGAACATCTCGCCGTCGGAAATCGAGAACCGCCTGAAGGTCTCGCCGTTCGTGCGCGAAGCGGTGGTGATCGGAGACCGCCGCAAATACCTGACCGCGCTGGTAGGTATCGAGTACCACACCGTCAGCGACTGGGCTACACGACGTGGTGTTGCCTACACAACCTATGCGGACCTCTCAAACAAACCCGAAGTACGGTCCTTGATCGACGGGGTCGTGCAAGAGACCAACCAAGACTTCGCCCAGGTGGAAACCATCAAACACTTTGAGTTCATGACCGTCGAACTCGATCACGAAGATGGACAACTCACCGCGACTCAAAAAGTGAAACGCGCAGCCATTGCCTCACAATTCGAAGGCCTGATCGAGCAGATGTATTCATGACCACCTTCCTGCAAGCGACCTTCGACGGGGTCGCCCTCGGTTCTTTGTACGCGCTGATCGTGCTTGGCTTCGTGGTGATCTACCGGGCCACCGGCATCATCAACTTCGCGCAGGGGGGTGCCCTGCTGCTCGGCGGTTACATCACCTACAACGTCAGCACCTCGTGGGGATGGAACTATTTCCTCGGCATCGTCTTTTCGGTTCTGGTGTGCGCCGGATTCAGCGTGCTGCTGCAACGAGCCATGTTGCAGCGAGTCTTTCGCGAGGTCGTCGGAATCTCTGCTGGTCTGCTGGGGTGGGCGACGCTGTTCTACAACGGGACCACCCATCTTGTAGGTCTGGTGGGCGGCGTCGTTATTGGTCTGCTGGCTCTGTTGGTTACCGCTCGGATCGAGGCGCGCGTCGGAGACAAGGGCCCGTCTGAGTTGCCGGTGTTCGGGGCGATCATGGTCACCATCGGGGTGCTGTTCATCATCAAACAGGTCGTGGCCTCGATTTGGGGTTTCGCTGAACTCAGCGTCAACGACCCCTGGGAATTGTCGACTTCGGTAGTCGGAGACGTCGTACTCCAACATTCGAAACTCGCGGCTATAGCCATGGCCGGAGTGGCGCTCGGAGTCTTCTTTCTGGTTGACCGCTACAGCCGTATCGGTATCGCCATGCGGGCCACTCATTTTGACCACGAGGCCGCGATCGCGCAGGGCATCTCGACCAAGATCGTGTTCGCGACTGCGTTTGCCATCGCTGGAGGCGCGGCGGCTCTGGCGGGTACGGCAGCGACTGCCGGCCCCGAACTCATCACTCCGAACTTGGACTTTGTGGTCTTCTTCGCTTTTCCAGCAATGATCCTCGGGGGGTTGGACTCGCCGGCAGGGGCGGTGGCCGGAGGACTACTGGTTGGCTGGATACAGAACCTCGTGAAGACCTACGTGGCTACCACCCCCGAGTGGTTTCCGATCGAGGACCTTGACTGGTTGGGCGCTGGATTCGAGCGGGTGGCGATTTTCGTTGTCATGATCATCGTTTTGATGGTCCGCCCATACGGCCTCCTAGGTACCGAGGAGGTGCGGCGCGTATGAAGAGCAACCAGAAGATGCACATCCACTATCGTGACGAACTGCGCTTGTTCCCGAACCGGTTGAGGCGCTGCGCACTCGGAGTGCTGATTCTCGCTTGGGCGTTCATACCCGTGCTGTGGGATTTCTTCCCTTTCACGCTGTTCAGCGGGAACGGGGTTTCGCTGAACACGTTGGCGTACGCGGGAGTCTTTGCGATCGCGGCCATCGGACTCAACCTGCTCACCGGATACACCGGTCAGGTCTCACTCGGGCACTCGGTTTTCTTGGCCGTCGGCGCCTACAGCACGGCATACGTAGGCTCTGTCTGGGGTTGGCCGATGTGGCTCTGGATCTTGTTCGCACCGGCTATGGGGTGGCTGGTCGGTGCCGCGGTCGGCCCTTTCGCGCTTCGTCTCCGAGGCAACTACCTGGTGATTGTGACTCTCGGCCTGGTGTTCATCGGCGAGCATATTTTCAGGAACTGGAAGAGGGTTACCGGTGGCAACACCGGCACGTCGGCCGCCGGTGTTGAAGTCAAGCTGGGTTTCATCGACTTCGAGAACTTGAGCCTCTTCGGTAAGTCTTTCGGCAAGGACGAAAGCTATTTCTGGCTGATCTGGTTTTTGGTCGCTGTTGTCGCGTGGTTGACAAAAAATGTCGTGCGGACACGCCCCGGCAGAGCGCTACAGGCGGTGCGTGACCGAGACATCGCCGCGGAGATCATCGGGATCGATGTCGGCATCACCGGCTACAAGACCCAAGCATTCGCCTGGTCGGCCGCTATTACGGCTTTGGCGGGTGCGTTGTATGCCCCGCTCCAGCTCTTCATCAGTCCGGGTGACTTCACGTTGCTGGTCTCTATCCAATTCATTGCGATGATTATCTTGGGAGGGATGGGCACGATCTATGGATCGATCATCGGTGCGCTGGTGATCACCGCGCTGCCACGACTGATCAATGGCATTTCGGCCGACTACGGTGTACCTGGAGTGGCAGCCAAGAGCACAGACTCTGGTCTCGTGTCTGTTGCTTCGCTTAATGTGATAATTTACGGGTTTCTTATTGCCTTGTTCTTATTGGTGGAGCACCGGGGGCTGGCTGGAATCTGGGTTCGTATCCGCAACTATTTCTCAACTTGGCCCTTCTCATACTGAGATTCGCCACTTATCCCTTGGAGGGGACATGAAAAAGAAACATTGGTTCCGATTGTTGGCCCTGCTGCTCGCGGTTTCGCTTTTGGCGGCGGCTTGCGGTGATGACGACGGTGACTCGACTGCTCCCGACGGTGACGACACCGCCGAGGGCGACGACGCAGCCGATGAGGTCGACGCCGACGACGGTGACGACGCCGCAGAGGTCGACGCCGACGATAGTGACGACATGGCAGGCGATGACGACGCCGACGATGGTGACGACACCGCAGAGGAGATCGCTACAGGTCCCGGCTTCGACGGGACCACGATCAAGGTCGGCGTGATCTCTGATCTATCCGGTCCGGTTGCAATTATCGGCGAGCCACTCACCGCCGGTGGTCAGGTCTACTACGACTACATCAACGGTCAGGGCGGCGTTGCCGGCCAGTACCTGATCGAGACGGTTGAAGTTGACCATCAGTACAACCCGGCGACCGCGGTACAGGTCTACAACGAAGTCAAGGACGATGTCGTAATCATCGGCCAACTTCTCGGCACGCCGATCACCAATGCGGTACTCGAGTCGCTCAAAGAGGACGGTCTGGTGGCTGCTCCGGCCTCGCTCGACGCTGTCTGGGTCCGTGAGCAGAACTTGTTGCCGATCGGCGGGCCCTATCAGATCCAGGCGATCAATGGTCTTGATTGGTGGGTGAACGAAGGCGGCGGCAGCGTCGATCAGGTCTATTGCTCGTTCATCCAGGATGACCCCTACGGCGAAGCAGGCCAGGAAGGCATCGACTTCGCGGCCGAGAACCTCGGACTCACTGTCACCGAGATCGCCCGTTACGTTTCGGGCGACACTGACTTCTCTGCTCAGATCCAGCAGCTGCAGGGCGCCGGATGTGAGGTGGTGTTCCTAGTGTCAACGCCGTCGGTCACCGGTGGAGCGCTGGGCACCGCAGCCGCCGGCGGGTACACACCGCAGTGGATCGGCGTTTCGCCCACCTGGATCAACGCCTTGGCCGGGAGCGCCCTGGCCCCCTACTTACAGGCCTACTTTGTGGTCGTGGCTGAGGGCTCCACTTGGGGCGATGACAGTGTGCCGGGCATGGCCACATTGATTGAGCGGCTCGAAGAGTTCGCTCCAGATCAGGAGCCTGACTACTACTTCACCTTCGGTTACCTGCAGGCCCATGCTGTGGTGCAGGTGCTTGAGGCTGCGGTCGCCGCCGGCGATCTGAGTCGCGAGGGCATTATCGAAGCGCTGAACAGTCTCGGCACGGTTTCCTTCGAGGGACTCAGCGGTGACTATTTCTACGGCACACCCGAAGAGCGGATCCCGAGCACCGAGAACACAATCTTCGTTGTGAACCCTGAGGTTCCCAACGGGGTGGAAGCTGTCGCCACCGGTTATCGGGCTTCGTTTGCCGAGGACTTCGTGTTCGACTGAACACCAGGTACCTGATTGCTGCGTACCTGAACGCTCGTTGTCCCGTCCGTTGTGTCACAGCGGCCGGGACAGCGGGCGGGCAACCTCTAAGGTAAGTTGATCGCCAAGATATTACCGGGTAGCCTCGCGGGCGCATGCTACGCGTACCCTTGGCGTCGCCGCTTCGCTCGGCGCTGGACACAAACGATCCGCAGTTCGCTCAGAACCAGCGAGACATGCGCGAACAACTCGACGTTATCTCCGAGTTGCTTGATGAAGCTGAAGCCGGGGGCGGTCCCGAGCGCATGGCAAGGCTGCGGTCCCGTCAGAAACTCCCAATACGCGAGCGGATAGCCAACGTAATCGATCCCGACAGCCCGTTCCTCGAGATCAGTCCAATAGCCGCGTACCAGTCCGATTACGCCATGGGTGGCGGAATGGTCGTCGGGATCGGGGTCATCGCAGGCACCGAATGCGTGATCATGGGCAACGATCCGACCGTTCTAGCTGGTGCGCTCACCCCCTACGCATCCAAGAAATGGAATCGCGCGCTTGAGATTTCGCGCGACAACCACATGCCCTATGTGAGCTTTGTGGAATCCGCCGGCGGAGACCTCCGAATCCAACCTGGAGAGGGCAGCAATAGGCGCTTCCTCCAAACCGATCATTTCGCCGAGAGCGGACGCTTCTTCTACGAAATGATCGAACTCTCAAAGATGAGGATCCCCACCGTTTGCGTCATATTCGGATCGTCTACCGCTGGCGGTGCGTACCAACCAGGACTCTCTGACTACACGATCATGGTCAAGGACCAGTCAAAGATGTTTCTTGGTGGTCCCCCGCTTGTGAAGATGGCCACAGGCGAGATCTCCGATGACGAAACACTCGGTGGCGCCGAAATGCACACCACGGTCTCCGGTGGAGGTGACTACTTCGCACAAGACGAGATGGATGCGCTGCGAATGTGTAGAGAGGTCATCTCGCATCTCAACATTCGCAAGGCCGGACCGAGTCCCAGCTTCCCCCCAGATCCGCCGATCTATGACCAAGATGAGTTGCTGGGCATTGTCAGCCGTGATCTGGTGAAGCCTGTCGATGTTCGCGACATCATCGCCCGGACCGTAGATGGTTCGCGTTTCGAAGAATTCAAACCTCGTTGGGGTAGCACCTTGGTGTGCGGCTGGTCTTCTATCCACGGATATCCGCTAGGGATCCTCGGCAACAACGGTGTGCTCTACCCCGACTCAGCTCAAAAGGGCGCTCACTTCATACAGTTGTGCAACCAGATCGACGTGCCTCTTTTGTTCCTGCAAAACATCACGGGATACATGGTCGGCAAAGACTTCGAAGCGGACGGGATCATTAAAAAGGGCTCTCAGATGCTCAACGCGGTCACTAACTCCACCGTGCCACACATAACCGTGATTGTCGGATCAAGCTACGGCGCCGGAACTTACGGCATGTCAGGCCGGGCCTTTGGGAATCGTTTCACGTTTCTGTGGCCAACCGCCAAGATCGCGGTGATGGGTCCGAAGCAGATTGCGGGCGTGATGTCGGAGGTGCGTCGGGGTCAGGCAAAGCGCTTGGGGCAGGAATTCGACGAGGAAGCCGACGCCCAAACCGTCGCCGCGGTTGAAGCCACCCAGGAGCGTGGCTCGCTTGCTCTGCGAGCCACAGGTGCCATCAGCGACGACGGGATCATTGATCCCAGAGACACGCGCCATGTGGTCGGCATGTGCCTTTCTGCGGCGAGCAACCGGGCTGTCGAGGGGGCAGCAGCATACGGAGTGTTCCGGCTATGAACCGTTTCGACACTTTGCTGATCGCCAACCGAGGCGAAATCGCTTGCCGGGTGATCCGTTCCGCTTCTGCGATGGGTATACGCACGGTGTCGGTTTTTGTTGAGTCTGACGCAGACGCCCTCCATGTCGCCCGAGCCGATGAGGCTGTGCGCATCGGCAGTTACCTGGATAGCGAGCAGATTCTTGCTGCAGCGCGGCTTACCGGCGCAAGCGCAGTTCATCCTGGCTACGGATTCCTGGCCGAAAACGCCTCCTTTGCGAGAGCCGTGCTGGAAGACGGTCTTGTGTGGGTTGGGCCCTCGCCTGAGGTCATCGCTTTGATGGGCGACAAAATCACGGCCAAGAAACTGGCATTTGAAGCCGGAGTACCCGTGCTCAAGTCAAGCGACGAGCCCAGCGAATTCGGCTCGCTGGGCTTTCCTATTCTGATTAAGGCTGCTGCTGGAGGTGGCGGCAAAGGCATGCGGGTGGTCGAGTCCGCTGCCGAACTTGACGAAGCAGTGGCAGCGGCTCGTCGCGAAGCGCTGTCTGGGTTTGGTGATGATCGTGTGTTTGCAGAGCGCTATGTGCGCAGCGCACGTCACATCGAGATTCAAGTCCTAGGCGACAGGCACGGAAACCTGCTGCACATCGGCGAACGCGAGTGCAGCATTCAACGTCGTCATCAAAAGATCATTGAGGAGTCTCCCTCCCCGGTCGTCAGCGAAGAGATGCGTGCGGCCATGGGGAAAGCGGCGGTGGGTTTGGCCCAAGCCTTGGCTTACGAATCGGCGGGCACGGTCGAGTTTCTAGTTGACGATGAATCTGGGGATTTCTTCTTTTTGGAAGTCAACACTCGCCTACAAGTCGAGCACCCTGTTACCGAAGAGGTGACCAGTATCGACTTGGTCAAAGAACAGTTGCGAGTTGCTCAAGGCGAAGCGCTGGGTTACTCCAGCGATGACATCTCATTCACCGGCCATGCGATTGAGGCTCGTCTTTACTCCGAAGACCCGAACAACGACTTTCTCCCTGCCACTGGTGTCCTAGAGATCTTCGAACCGGCCTCAGACCCAGCGGTCCGTTACGACATCGGTGTGGCAACAGGTTCGACGATCACCCCCGATTTCGATCCCATGATCGCCAAGGTCATAGCGCACGCCAGAACACGAACCGACGCAGCGGGTCTGTTGGCGTTGGCACTTGAGCGTCTGCAAATTGGTGGGGTTGTCACCAACCGAGATTTTCTGGCTGCCACGCTTCGCTCCCCTGATTTTCTCGCGGGTAACACCACAACCGATTTCATCGAGCGCTTCGCTCCTTCGCGAACGCGCCCACTCGAAGAGGAGGAGAAGCGGCTCCTGGCCACGGCTGCGGCTATGTGGTTACAACATGACAACCGCACCAAAGCGAGCGTCTTGGCCTCCCTGCCATCGGGTTTTCGCATTGGACGCTTGGCTCGCGAGCGTGTTGAGCTGCGAATTGCTGAGACGGAGTTGACAGTGCATTACTCCCCCAACCGAAGCGGTGGGTTCGTACTCGGCTCGGCTGGTGACGACGGGGTGGCGTGCGTCCAGGGTTGGTCTGATCGCCAGATCGACGTCGAGGTTGATTCTCGACGACGCCGCTACGCGGTGGCGCGTCATGGTCATAATCTCTACCTGACAGGCGTGGGCGGAGGGGCTCGAATCGAAGTACTCCCCAGATTCCCAATACCTGAACCTGAGGCTGTTGGC
>JAKZTU010000378.1:0-2728 GCA_047516945.1 Acidimicrobiales bacterium | reverse complement strand
CTTCTGGCCGGTCGATCGGCTGCCAACCGAAGAATCAACTCTGCAACATTCGAAACGAACTTCGTATCTACCGCTGACGACGGAATGTCAATCTCGTAGTCATCGTACACTATCTTACCATCGAATGACACACCCTTGTGTTGCCCTAACGATCTTGGGATCGCGTACATGTAGAGCATCACCTGAACACTGTGGGACGGCGCCGCACGCCCCGTCTTTATGTCAACAACGACGGCATCATCCCCTCTCTTGACAATCAAGTCAGGCTTGCCGGCTAGCTTGGCAGACCTACCTCGAAGGACAAAGCTGTTCTGATCTTCGGTGAACACGGTGTACCCTTCATCCTCCCAACGCCGCCGATTCGATGCAATCTGCGCCGAATGATCTATCTGCCATGCCACGGAGTCAAAGGTGCTCGGCTGCTTGTCCCAGCTCCAACCTTCGTGCTGTGCCTTAAACCATGCGGACCACTCGCAGGAATTCTCTCCCACCAAGAGTTTGGTTAGCCAAGTCACCCAAATATAGGGACCATCTTGTCGCGACACCGCCATATCGGACCTCCTTGAATGGTCCCGTCTGACAACTGGCTATCAATTCTGAGTGTCTAGAAATACAATACCGCACGCCGAGATTTTATCCCTGTCCGCACGGGCCAAGGTTCACGAAAGACCGGCTGAGACCTCCGTTGGCTAACGGGCTTGGCCCGCCGTCGAAGGTGCCTATTCCGCTCGCCGCCGGCATCCTCGCAGGCCCTGAGTCGTTCACCGGCCCCGGACGGTTGACAAGACGGGACGGCATCAATATCCGGCTAACTCCAATTAGGTCTACTTCCGGCGGCGTTTCGAGACGGCCCGAACCTGATCGCAGGTCGCCGCGGCCGTCGCCAGGACTCGGGGATGTTCCGACATAGGCGGCGGGATCGGCGGATCCGGTGGGCTCGGGATACTGGCTGGGGCTGCGAGGGGTTCAGTAGGCTGGCCCACGTCACGCTTACGACGCAACTGGGATCTGACTGCGGGCGTTTCTGCGGATGCAGCTTGGGCGTGCTTGGACACGACGCTTCTCTGAAGCAAAGACCGGAACCTGGTACGGCTGCGGCACGACCCGATCTCAGACGCGGTCGTCGTTCTCACTGGGCGTGACGCAAAGGACATACGGACTCCTGGCTTCCAACTGTCGGCTGCTCCGGCGAGTCTTGTAGCGGCCCGTACGGCTTAGCGGCTCCCACGGCTTGTACGTACCCGGGGAGTCCGATGCGACCGAGGAGAGCCATGACGGCAGCCAGTTGTCCCGCCGACCGGCTTGACCCGAAAGACGTGGCGTTGCGAGGTCGGATCGGCGCGTACCGCTTGCACGCGACGCATGATCCCAGGACGACCGACGCTCTGGCACGGGCGCCTTTTCTTTCTCGCTTCGAAGCCGAGGTCGATCCGGACGGCATGCTGGAGCCGGGGGAGCGAAGGCGACGGGCGATGCGGTCGGCTCAAGCGCGGTGCCAGCGACCCGGGAGTGCGCCCGGCCGCGATGTGGACGATGTGGAGTTGGGGGCTCCGCGCGACGGTCGTTGCTGACCTCATCAGGCTACGGGGATCGCAAAGAATGCTTACGTTCGGTCACATGGCCTGGGCTGTAAATTAGCAATCCACGACGAATGCTTTACACGCCTTCAGTCGCGATACTGTCGAATCCGCTTGACCCAAGCCTTAACAAGATCCAGCTCGTTGCTCATTTCACAGAACTTAGGAGATACATAGTTAGTCGCTAAGCTCTTGTCGTGCCGCCGTGCCCAGCGCGAAATGCGGCTATAGCTTTCCTGAAACTCCTTGTTGTCCTCCGAATTGATGCGTACGAGCAGCTTGAACATGTTCGGACTTACCTGTTGGGTGCCGGGGTCGAACAGGGGACTTGTGATGGTCTCACTTACTATTCGCTCCCATGTTTCGGAGAGCTTTCCGGCCCAGTCCGCAGTCTCCTTAACCCGTTCTTTCTGGGTTCCTTTGTGAAGTATCTTCTTGACGCGTGAAAGGTCCTGTTTGAGTTCGCCTAACCTCCTTGTCACTGCCTTCGCTTTCCATGGATAAGACTCTAGGCAGACGCCAGGGGCTCCGCTCCCCTGACGCTCAACAGTTCGTTCGGAAAAATCTATCTCCTTCCGGGTGGTTGCGCGGTGGAGTTCAGATACGAAGGCAAGGTCGTGTGTGAAGACGATTACCTGCCGATCGGCGGCGAAGTCTGCGAGTCGACTGGCGACGATTTCCCGGTGGACATGATCAAGCGAAGAGACAGGATCGTCAAGAACAAGTGCCGACTTTGACCCGTCGATCAAGGCCTCCGTGAAAAACCCTGCCAAGCCTAGGGCGCTCTGCTCGCCTTCGCTCAACACCTTGTCGAGCGTTGGATTCTGCATTGTTTCCACGAACGCTGGTTTGTTTCTCAGTTGCCCTTTCTGTCCCCCAACATCCGCAAGAACGATCTTGGGGAGCCGGAACCGACTCACTTCGCTTGCGAACCACTCCTGTATCTGCGATGTAGCAAATGCGCGAATAAGCTCGGTATTTTTGTGAGTGATGGTCCTGGTGTTGGTTTCCTGTATGCATTCTACTATTCTCTTTGTCTCTGCCAGGCGAGACACTTCATCGAGGATTGTGGGGCGTGCTGCGCCCATCAGCACGCGGTCCTCTAGCTCGGTCCGTTTGTTGGTGATGTCTTGCAGCTGCTGGTCGTACTG
>JAKZTU010000377.1:0-3255 GCA_047516945.1 Acidimicrobiales bacterium | reverse complement strand
AATTCGGTCCCCAGCAAACCCAGCGATGCCAGGTATTCGGTCCAGCGTCGATTCGGCACTCTCTCACGCTACCTCGCCGGTACCTGAGCAGCGTCTGTGGCGGGTACTGTTCGAGGCGTGACGGCACCAGAGGACGCGCCTGACAGAGCAGGAGTTCACGAAGGCATCGAAGGTTGGACAATTGATGGATCCTCCGACGATCAGTCGATTCTCGACAACGCCACTGCCTTGTTGGACACCGAACTCCCCGACCCTCGCTTTGTGTCGTCGGATTACCTTCGCTGGGCCTACCGCGACAATCCGTCGGGTCGGGCCATTGAGCGGCATCAACTGGTCGACGTTGAGGGTGAGTCGCTTCTCGTCGCCCACTACGCCATCATGCCCCGGGTTTACCGTGGCCCGGATGGTGAGCGTAACGACGGCGCTTGGTCACAGAACGCTGTGGTTCACCGCGAACACCAGCGGAGCCGCCACTTCAGCCGCATAGGCCTCGAAATCTACGACGAAGCTGGTGACCGCGGCTGGTCGTTCGTCGTAGGCGTGACCAACAAGAAGTCGACTGGCGCGGTGGTGAAATACATGGGCTGGCGTCTGGCGGGACCGCTGCCCGTGCGGGTCATCGCGCCGATTGGCCGCGGTAAGCGCCGAACTCGACACATCGAGATCAGTCCAAGCTTTCTCGATTCCGAAGGGTTCGACGAGTTCGCCGCCACCATTGACCGGCACCGAGTCGTTGGTTGGACGACGGACTACATACCCGACGTGCTGCGCTGGCGTCTGGCCTGTCCGCACACTCGCTATTTTCTGCACATTACCGATGACGTTGCGCTGATCACGACCCGGACGTCGGCGGGTCCGATACCGGCGTGCGTCGTGCTGAAGATCTTCCCGCTGACCAGCGGCACCGCCCATGTCGATGCCACCCGAGTCATTCGTTCCGCCACTCGCTGGCATCGTGGGGCTTTCGCCGTTTATGCGGGGTTCAACGGTTCGGTCCGGGTGCGTGGTGTCCGCCCTCCCAGGCGCCTTCAACCGTCGCCGCTCAATCTCATCATCCGGCACCTCAACCCGGTAGTTGACCAAGACGCGATTACTCTCGACACCTTCGAGTTCCTGGACATGGACGCCTACTAGGGCGATTCGGAATCCCGCTGAGGCGGCGAGAACAGATCGTTTTCGTTGTCAGCGAGAACACCCTCCTTGCGCATTTTCGCTCTGCGCTCTGCTTCCAGGTAGAGGTACCGAACAACATCGTCGGGGGTGTCGTCGTTGCACATCAGATCGGTAGCAAAGGCATCGCGCATCAACTCCGAGCGGATGTCGTCGCGAGTCACCCCGTGCTCATCTGCTTTGCCCGAGGATCTCCTGAAGTGTCGTTTGAGCAACATCCAGGAGGTATAGGCCGAAGCCGACATACCGAGGGTGAACATAAAACCGCCGAAAACTACGAACTCCAGCGTCAAGAAGAACCGCGCCATACTGATTTTCCTTATAGATCAGTCAATTGTGGCGCCCGGCAAGTAGGCCGCGATACTCACGCCGAACGTATCGGCCGCCGCGGTAAATGTCTAGAAGTTTCTGTCGAATTCGCGCTTTTGGGGGTTCAGGCATCGGCGCCGAAACGTTCGGCTAGGCGACCGACGGGATTGCGCAGCACCACAACCGGGATCTGCGCGATGAGCTCTCGGTGACGGCGCAACAGAGCGGTCCAGAACCGAGGCCGGCGAGCGCTGTGTCGCAACGGCAGGTAACCGAGTTCCCACATCATCGCCAACCCCCAGAATCCGAGGTCGCTCTGCACTCCATCGGGCGCAAGAGTGGTATGTATGCGCATCGAACCATGAATAAAGTGCAAAATCGTGTCTCGGATCGCCTCGGCAAGAACCGCTTCAGGAATCGCGGTTATCCCCGAACGGTCAGCGGGTGGTGTCGCTGACCGGCCAACCGACCGAGAACCAAACGACACCCACCAGTACGGTGAGGCCTCGTCGGATGGCACATGAAAGACGAACGGCTTCGGCGCCAAACGGCGTGCAAACACTCTCGGCACGTCCCGCACGAAGCGTGTGAGATAAGGCTCGAAGTCTTGCCAGTTCACCACGACGCCCTCCTCTTGGGCGCTGCGCTCGGCAATCTTGGGGCCATGCACCTTCAGCAGGTCTTCAAGGTGTCGGCTGCGATCGGAGTACCAATCCACTTCGGAGCGGGTGAACCCCGCCTCGCTGTCCCAAACATCGCCCGGCGCCATGGTGACAACATCGGTGCCTTCAATCCCGCCCCGTTCAGCTACGCCGTCGACCACCATGTTCGGGGTCACCAAGTGTTCGTTGACCGGCTGGCTTTCCGGGTGCAGGAAACCGACCATCGAACCGAATGGCACCGCAAACTGAGGTTGCAGTCCCGACATCACATCGTGGAAGTCCTCGATATAGGTGTCGCGTGAGACCAATCTGAGTTGCTCGGGATCTTCCGCCTCGTACAAGACCGGATATGACTGCGCAAACGAATGGCTCTTGCAAGCCAGCGTCGGTCGGCCGAAGTCCCGTTTGATCTGAGACAGTGAGCGCCTGCGAATCTTGCAGTCATTGATGTCGATCACAACATGGTCGTCTTCGGCGACCACGAAGGTTGTGTCGTCGAAACCGTACTGATACGAAGCGACCCGGACCCCGTCGCCGAGGTCTACCACGCGGCCATGTACCAACTCCTGGGGCGACTCGAAGCCCAGGCTCTCGACCTCATCGACCATTGCATCCACCCCGAAGCGGGGAATCAGAACTTTGGCCGACCGGTCCATCCGCCGCATCGACGGATAATGGAAGTGGTCGAAGTGATGATGGGTGAGATAGATCCAATCGGGACTCAGCATGCCCTCATCGGGCTCAGCGCTGGGAGGGAAATGCCACCACGACCGCCAGTAGCACGAGCCCGATAGCCACGGGTCGATCAACACAGTGCCTGCACGCGTCTTGATGCGCAGGCAGCTATGGCCGATAACGGTCACATGCATAGGTCGTCACGGTATAGCCACAACTAGTATTGGCGGGTGCGCAGGCCCTTCACTTCATCGAAAAGTGGCACTTTCCGTTGGTTGGTAGCGGGAATGTTCCTGCTCGCGGTAGCCGTACGCTGGTTTGTGTTCCTGCGTTGGTACCGATATCTGCCCATCGGTGAGGTCAACGATAACGTCTATTACCACGTCACAGCCAACCTTTTGGCCGACGGGCATGGATTCGCAAATCCCTTCGAGTACAT
>JAKZTU010000376.1:0-8376 GCA_047516945.1 Acidimicrobiales bacterium | reverse complement strand
ATGTCGATGCAATCGAGGATGATCTGATTGTCGACCGGCCGCTCTAGATCCAGCCGTAGTCGTACTGCCCTAGTTGTGGTCAGCGCTAAATCGACTGCTGCTCTGTCAATGTTCATGCCGCGCAGCCTAGCTGTCGACCCGATAGTGCCTCGCGAGTGCGGCTTGTGCTTTAGCCTGTCGGAGTGGTTGCGATTCTTGCGCCGGCAAAGCTAACGGTGTCGCTGCGCATCACGGGAGTTCGTGATGACGGGTATCACCTGATCGACGCGGAAATGGTGAGCCTTGATCTCTGCGACACGGTCGAGTTGAGTGATGGTGACTCGCTTGAGATCGTCGGCCCCCATGGTGCTCAAGGGTTGAGAAGCGAACAAGAAAATCTGGTGCGACGAGCGCTTGAATTGTGCGGTCGCAGCGCACAGGTCCGACTTCACAAACAGATCCCGGCAGGAGCTGGACTCGGCGGCGGGTCCTCCGACGCTGCTGCGGTGTTGCGGTGGGCTGGATATACGGACCTGAAAAGTGCTGCGGGAATTGGTGCAGACGTGGCTTTTTGTCTTCATGGCGGCCGTGCCCGAGTCACCGGTATAGGCGAAATAGTTGAGCCTCTGCCGTTTGTTGAGCGCTCGGTGACGCTCTTGATCCCACCGGTTCACTGTTCAACGAGTGAGGTCTATGCGGAATGGGACCGTCTCGGCGGGCCGGTTGGTGACAACGGCAACGATCTCGAACCAGCAGCGCTCGCGGTCGCTCCGGAATTGGAGCGTTGGCGAGACCAACTCGGCGACGCTTCGGGTCAACGCCCGCGGCTAGCCGGAAGCGGAAGCACCTGGTGGGTCGATGGTGAGCACCCCGGCGAAGGCCGACTTGTCGCACATGCCGTCCCCGCCGTTGGTGATCCTCTTTAGAGGCCCCTCAAGAGCACAGAGAGGACCCGTGGTGCGGGTCCTCTCTGGCTGTGCTGTGGGGCACATTGGGGGACGGGGGTTGGCCTAGCATTCCCCGTTGGTTGGGAGGCTGTTTTCTTTGTCGGATACGATGATGATTGATTCTCGGGTGCTGAGTGGGACCACGTCTTGAACGAAGGCGTTCGCATCGGGTTGTTGTACTTCTGTGAGTCGGTAGTCAGATGTGTTGAACATCTGCCAGCGGATCGTTTCGAGGGAGTTCTCGATCTCAAGGCGCAGGTCTCCGACGCGTCGACCTCGCCACGCCGCGCAGTAAGGGCTGGACTGTGTGGCGAGGTACGTTTCGCCATCCGCAGCGGGGCGTCCGTAATTAACGACGAAGAAGCCGGTCCCCTCGACTTCGAAGGCCGTGATGCCCCCGTTTTCGCGAGTCCACTCCACTTCGAAATCGTCGTGGACTTCGAGTGAGACTACGTAGCCCACTAGTCCCTCTGGAACCGGAACGGCTCGCAGCCTTGCGTTGAGTCCGGCGTCTTGGAGTTGTGCCGTTGCTGCGTCGGGGTTTGTGACGAGGTTGGATACTTCGACTCGGACGGTTCCGTTGGTTCGGGTGATAGTGAAGGCATGGGCGGGTTCGGCCCGGGGCCACAGAATCACAAGGGTGGCGGCGACCACCGCCAGCACTCCGGCCATCGACATTGCGAGGACCGGCGAACGCTGTCGCTGTCGCTGTCGCTGTGGCACGGTGGCGCGTTCAATCGCCGCGTCGTGGAGGTGTCGACCCAACCGGTCAAGGAACGGGATTTCGGAGGTGTTGGAGCCAGTCATTGCAGCATCTCGTTCAGCTGGTGAAGGCCGCGGCTCACACGAGTCCGAGCGGCACCTGGACTGCAGTTGAGTTCATGGGCGATTTCAGGGTATTCGAGTTGGTCGATGACTCGCAGCCGTACCGCTTTGCGAAGTTTCCAGGGGAGTTTCTCGAGTGCGGCCAACGCTGCGGCACCGTCGAGGATGTCCTCCGTTCGGCGCAATGCCTGAACCGATTCTTCATCAATGGGTTCTCGCGGAATGCCGAGCCGTTTTCTGGCACGATCAGCGACCTTGCGTCGCCGCCAGTACATCGCGAGCTGGCGTTTGGCGATCCCGTAGAGCCATGCTGCAGCGCTGCCCCGTTCGGCGTCGAACTGACGACTGTTGGTCAGAACTGCGGCGAACGTCTCCGCACAGAGATCCGCGGCGACGTCGGGGTCATCGGTACGGCGATAAAAGTATCGCAGAAGACTCTCAGCATGACTCCGATAGAACGCATCGAACACCGTCGGATCGCCGAGGCGGTGATCCGCAGCCGGGTCGCTCACCAACTCAGTCTCGCACCGTTGAAACTCAGCCGTTAGCCGTAGCGGACACAGGACGTGCGGTTGTTCATCCACCCGAGGGTTGGCTCCGGTCCAGAAATCGGTCGGAACGACCCGGAACAGGAAGACGAATCGTAGAACTTGGTCGGGGACCCCCCACAGTAGTGATAACTCGACTCGATATTGTTGTTCCACGACCCAGACGGCCTCCAGACCAGACCCGAGCATCCCGACCCTGTGATCGTGATCGAGGATCCGCTGTAGTTCTGACCCTTGAAATGAACCCCGATCAGACTCGCCGACCGGGCGACCGCCGCGCCTCTGGAACTGCTCTGCCAGATACTGTTGCGAGCCGCTCGAAGAGACTCGAAACACCCTGTCTCTTTTGCGACACCCCCGCTTACGTCGACAACACAATGAGACTCCTGCGGAATGTCCTGCGCGGAATGTCCTGCGCAGCCGCTCCAGCGACAGGCGACAGCGCTGCCAGCAGTCCGATGCAGATCAATATTGCCCAAACTCGTGAATTGCACACTCGTCCAACCTTCGCTCGACTAGCTCTCCTTGTAGACCCCACAGCAATCCTCCACTCTTTGTCGGTTTCCTGTTCTTTGCCCGAACCGGCATTTCGTTACAAAAAACTTCAGATTGTTTTGACGACCAATCGCAAGTAACCCTCCCGCGGTGCCGCAGAGGGACACGGACTCTCACTGTTTGAGGGTCGAAATGATGTCACGACGACAAATGGCGGTTGCGACAATCGGTACCAACCCAGCAACCCCTCATCCCACGAATACGCGCAGGCCATCTTTTTGTAACACGACGGTGGGGTTGCGCAAAGAAAGGGTGACGGATGTGTCTGCTCGAGTGAGCTGCGCAACGAACAAGGAGATTAGAGAAATGAAGAAGTTCCACGCGATGATAGTAATGGCCTGCCTTTTTGTAGGCGTTCTGACGGGCACTGCAGCGGCCCAACATGTCTTCCACACATACGACACCGGTTGCGAGATCAAGGTTTCCGGTTTCGAGCACTGGGGCAAGGCTGCGTCTTCGACTCGGGACAACAACGCTGCATGCTGGGAAATTCAGACACGGTTGTCGTATCAGGACAGTTTCAACAACACACTGCTCCAAGAGGGCGACCCCGAAACTGATGGCTACACGAGAATCGTAGCGGGTTATAATACGGATTGGATTCGAGGAGACGGGCGCTCTCCCAGTATCGATAGCCAGTGGTTTTCGGTTCACCGATGAGAGATCAGAGAGCCAAAGTTGTTTGTCGGTTGTGTTGGGTCTTGGTGGTCCTTGGCCTGGTTACCGCGAGTTGCAGCGCTGCTAGTTCCGCTGACGATCGTGAAGAGATGCTGACCGTGATGCGTCAAAAGATTGTTGAGGCGCTACCCGAGGCATCTCCAACGCAACAGGAGATTCTCGCCGACCTTCATGTTTCGCCCGGCGAAGCCGACAGAGCAGCTGCCGAAGTCGTTGACTGTGCCAGCTCTCAAGGGGTCACTGTTACGCCGCTCCCGCAAGATGACGGCGGAATGCATTTCAGGACCTTTGGAGGCCAGCCAGAGGAAGCTGAAGCAGCTTTCGCAGTATACGAAGACTGCCACGACTCCCTGTTCTGGTTGACTGCCAACGCTCTCGCTCTTCAGAATGCCTTGTCGAGTGAGGAGATTGAGCGTCGCGATGGTTTGGTACTCGACTGTTTGGTTGCTGCCGGGTTCGATGTCGGTTCCTGGCCCGATGTTCAGTCAGAGCCCGATCCCTCTGTTGAAGTTGACTGTGTCGACTCGGCTATGAACAAGCTCGGTCTTTCGTGATCGCCGCCTGTCCGATGAGAGATCAGAGAGCCAAAGTTGTTTGTCGGTTGTGTTGGGTCTTGGTGGTCCTTGGCCTGGTTACCGCGAGTTGCAGCGCTGATAGTTCCGCTGACGATCGTGAAGAGATGCTGACCGTGATGCGTCAAGAGATTGTTGAGGCGCTGCCTGAGGCATCTCCGACGCAACAGGAGATTCTCGCCGACCTTCATGTTTCGCCCGGCGAAGCCGACAGAGCAGCTGCTGAAGTCGTTGACTGTGCCAGCTCTCAAGGGGTCACTGTTACGCCGCTCTCGCAAGATGACGGCGGAATGCATTTCAGGACCCTTGTAGGCCAGCCAGAGGATCAAGATGCGGTTCTCGCAGTATTCGACGACTGCTACGACTCCTTGTTTTGGTTGACTGCCAACGCTCTCGCTCTTCAGAATGCCTTGTCGAGTGAGGAGATTGAGCGTCGCGATGGTTTGGTACTCGACTGTTTGGTTGCTGCTGGGTTCGATGTCGGTTCCTGGCCAGACGTTCAGTCAGAACCCGATCCCTCTGTTGAAGCGGACTGTGTCGACTCGGCCATGAGCAGGCTCGGTCTTTCGTGATCGCCGTCTGTTCTCGTTGTGCGATCTGGTTCGCAAGGTAGGCGAGCAGCGTGCGTTCGGCGTTGGTGTGGTTATCGGTCGTATGCGTCGTCGGGGTTGCTTCGGCGACCGTCTGGGTCGCTGTCGAGAATGCGCCTGCATCGCCTGTGCTGTCTGAAGCGCCTGTGGTGCCGGTGGTGATCGCTCCGGTGGAGTCGAGCAGTTCGTTGGCTGAACCGGCTGACGTGTTGCTGATCTGGTCCGACCCGACCGAGCTGTTGTGGCCCGGCGCGGCGGGCGTCGTCACCTCGGTGGACTTGATGAGCGGTGATGTGGCCTCATCCGGGCGACTGGTGGCCACAGTCAACGGTTCGGGAGTGATTGCGCTGACCACTGAGCAGCCGATGTACCGCGATCTGACTCTCGGTAGCAGCGGACCCGATGTCGTCCATCTGTCGAAGGCACTGCGAGAGCTCGGTCTGCTGTCAGAGAGCCATGTCAATGATCGTTTCGGTCCGGAGACGGCTGCCGCGGTGAGAGAGCTCAATCTGCGGCGCGGCGTCGACTCCGCAGAGTTCTCCGCGGCGCACACGATGTGGCTTCCTCACGACACTGCTGTGGAGGCGACAGCGCTGAAGGTGGGAACCCTGGCGCCGGGACATGGCTCGGTGGCAGTCGCGGGAACTGTCGAACTCGCCGATGCCTACGTCACAATCGCGGAGAGTGACGGCCCCGACGCCGGCCGTCGATTCCGATTCGTGGACGGCCACGAACGCGAGGTGGAGGCTGACAATGATGCTTATCGTCTCACTGAGGACGGATCGATACGAGATCTTGAGCGGCTCGCGCGTTCGTTGAACGCGGGCGATGAGCGAATCACCGGCGCGGTCGTCGAGTTGATCACCCCGTTGACGACGTATCAGCTTCCTTCGTCTGCCGTGCTGAGCGGCACCGATGGCAGGTTCTGTGTTGTCGACGAGGCAGGGTCTGCGACCTCCGTTGAGATCGTTGGTGCCGGCGCGGGGAGCGTGCGGGTGGCCGAACGTTTGCCGGATCGCGTCGTCGTGAACCCGATCCGCTCCGGCTTGGCAACGACATGCAACTAGTGGCAAGCGAGCTGTTCCACCGTTTCGACAAGACCCGCGACGTGCTGCGCGGCGTGTCTCTCACAGTGCAGGCCGACAAGACGTCGACCGCTGTGGTAGCCCCGTCGGGGTCGGGGAAGACAACGTTGCTGGCGATCATCGGGGGGCTTCTGCCGCCCACCAGCGGCGAGGTTCATGTCAAAAGCGGGAGCCGCTCGATGTCGGTCCGCGATCAAGTGTCGTGGGTGTTTCAGACGACGGGTCTGCTCTTCCGTCGCTCCGCTTGGGACAACGCAGCCATGGGAGCGTCAGCTTTGGGGCGCCCTCGACAAGAAATCCAAAGCAGCGTGGACGAGGCCCTGGCCGCCGTCGGCCTCTCCAACCATGCAAACGAGCGGGCGCGGAATCTGTCGGGCGGCGAGGCACAACGTCTCGGCGTGGCCCGGGCGGTAGCGACGGGTCTGCCTTTCATCCTCGCTGATGAACCAACCGGGCAACTTGATCGGGCAAACAGCCGACTGGTCGCCGATGCGCTCTTTGAAGCAGTCCAAGTCACTGCAGGAGCCCTGGTGTTGGTGACCCACGATCTGGACCTGGCAAGCCGTTGCGACCGAACTCTGTCCCTGGTGGACGGGAGATTACGCGAATGAAACGGAGGTGGCGTCTTCGGTCCGTGCTACGCGAGGCGGGCCTCAACGTCGCAAACGGCGGAGTGAGGACGCTGCTGATGGCTGTGGTCTTGGCGGCCGTGTTCACCATGGGCGGTCTGCTCGAAGCCCACAGCGTCCAACAAATCGTTGAGCGTGATGTCGACCTCGCCCGCCGCGGCCGCTTCGTGTTGCAGATCACTCCGGGAAGCAACGACCGGTCACCGCTCGATGCGCGGGCTTGTGAACGCCTGGTGAGCCAAGACGGCGTGACTGCCTCGGGGTCGGTTCTTGACAACGACCTGCTGCCCCTGCGACTGCCTCCGGGAACGACGCTGCGACGCATCGCGGTCACGCCCGGGCTCTACGACGTGTTCGACTTGACCGCGGGCAACGGCAGCGGGACAGCACTGATATTCGCGGGCCATGAAGCAGCTGACGAACTCGAGCTGGCGCCCGGAGCGCCGGTTGCGTTCCAGGCTGCTCAGCATTCAGAACAACTCACCGTCGGTTTCGTTGCCGGAACGTCGGTCGTGCGCTACCCACTGGCTGACCGAGCCATCCTGTTGCCGGCCGTAGGCAGCGAAACAAGAGTGTGCTACGTCGAAATAGATCCCCGGCTGTTCAACGACTATCGATTGGGAGGCGTCGCCTCACTGGACACATTGACCGAAGGCACCCCGATCGTCACCGCGCTCGCGAATGTGGCGAAGGGGGAAACGCCCAGCGAACGCTACGCCACTCGACTCTCGAGGTTCGCTGGTTTCGCAGCGGGCATCGCGGCCGCAGCGATCTTTGCGGTTGATCTGCAGACGCGACGTAAAGAGATAGGTGTCTACCGCGCCACCGGCACCACGCGTCCAGGGGCATTCTTGATCTTCTATGCGGATCAGATGCTGACTCTTGTCGTTGGCTGTGTCATTGCCGCATTCGTCACCAGCGCCTTGCTGGTCACATCCGACCTGGGCCGACAAGCCGCACTGCATGGACTTGGCACCATCTCGACAGCGGTGGCAATAGCCGGCATCGGATTGGTACCGATTGTGGCAGCCGCCATTTGTCGTCGTGACATCATTTCGACCCTCAAACAGTGAGAGTCCGTGCTCCTCGACCATCTCCATCCCACGTTTACGCGCGGGCTCAGCAATTTGCAGAAATCGGGGGCCCACCCGCTTCACGCGCCGAAAAACTCACGCGAACCGACATCTTGGGGGTTCAGGCGTCGGATTCGATGCGGCCGGTGGGCTTGGTCGGGGTGGCGAGGGCGACGCTGGCGGTGGCCGCGAGAAATGAGACTGCTCCGATGATGCTGACGACTATCAGTTCGGTCCATGGAAAGGAGATTGAGATGTTCTCGGTTCCGACTCGGAGGAAGCCGGTAGCGGCGAGCCCTGATGCTGCCACTGCGATAGTCAGTCCGAGCAGGGTTGGTGCAGTGAGCCATGCAACCTCTGTGGTTCTGAGACTGCGCGGGGCGACGCCTAGCGAGAGCATCTGGTTCGCGGTGCGCCGATTCTCGAGGGTTCGATCAACGAGCGCTGCGATCGTCGAGGTGAGGCTCAGAATTATGGCTGTTGCCATCGCCAGGTTGACCAATGCTCGGTAGGTGCTGACGAGCCGACCGCGGTCGGGGGTGGGACTGCTATCGATGCCAGTGGCGGGTAGAGCGCTCAGGACGGTATTTGCGAGGTCCGTGTTCGTGGCGTCGTGCGCCAGAACGATGATCCATTCGGTTGGCGGGGCATGCGGGTCAGTCGTGGCGGTCAACAGGCGGGGAGGGACGCGGAACGTCGCACCTGCATCGGTCCCGCCGTATTGGCTGCGATAGGAGAAGTCGAGTGGCGGGCCGAGCGTTGTTCCGACGAGTTGCGTAGAGGTCTGGTAAAGGGCCTGCACGGTCGTGTCGTCGCATTGCGGCCCGAACTCGAAGGCGATGGCCTCAAGGTCGTTGCAGGTGGCGACCACAGCGGATGCCGTGCCGCCCTGCTC
>JAKZTU010000375.1:0-4032 GCA_047516945.1 Acidimicrobiales bacterium | reverse complement strand
GCTTCAATCCGCGTCCAACGTAACGTTTCGGGCGACTCGCCTTCAAGCCAGCAGATCCCGCTCTCATTGGTCGCCTTCCACGCTAGGTCAAGACCGATGAACGTAGCCACGACACATGTTCTAGCAGCCTGTTCGCGCCGTCGGCTGTCGGGAGGGCATCTGGACCCGCGCTGCTCCTTGAACCCGCCGCACACCCCGCCACCAAGACATTCCGCGATGCCCTCACCGCCGACGGGATCCCAGCAGCACAGTTCACGGTCGATGACGTCCATGCCGAATACGCGCGGCTTCGCGCCGCCGGGATCGAGTTCACCCAGCCGCATCTGATCGATGCGATGTGACTCACCCGCAAATAGAAGCCCTACCAATGCACCACCGGCAGCGGCGCGGAACTAGCATCTGTGTCCATGAATGACCCCTCCCGGTGGCGGTGAACACGATGGATCCCGCGCCGACAACAGGCCACGTTTCTCCCGACGAACCGGTATCGACTGGCGACGGCGTACAAGTACGCATTGCCGAACTCATAGACGAGACCTGTGGCCTCCACTCCCGACCCGCGGGTGACTGGGGTGCTGTGGTAGCACTCGAGCTAGTCGAGCAGTTGATTGCCCCGGAGCAGCTTGAGCTTCGCTTCGGTGAGTCGCGGAACGTGCAGACGCTCAACCTGGCCTTGTACCAAATGAGCTATGAGGCTGCGCTTGCTTGCGAGCACGCTCGACAGGCGGGCGCTCAGGTGCGTCGCCCTGCGACGCGGTCCGAACCTTCGGGAAGCACGCCTGAGGATCCGCTACGCCTGGCGGAGAATTTACAGCATCGGCTCCGACTCGTGGCCGAAACTGGTAGCGACGATTCGGACATAACCACAGTGGAGACCGTCGGGCAGTTGGCGCGCCTACTGTGTCTCTGCCTGATCGACCTGCACGAGGCGCGTGATCGATACGACTATGTAGGAATGCAAGCAGTGCTGGACGCATGCGACGGCTGCCTGCCCTCGGGGTGCACCCTCAACTCCTTCCGAGTCTTCGAGTGTCTGCGCACTATCGCCCAGGCGGGGATGTCGCGGGATCCTGGCGGGAATCCTCCAAGTCGTCGGGATCTGGAGGCCTTGGCTGGGCTCGTGTCCACAGATAGAGAACGAGGCGGGGGGTCATATGCCGATTACTCCCTGCTCTTGCTGGTCGTCGCAGTAGGCCACGCACATAGACAGGCCCTCGTCGACAACGCTGGGCGCGATGTGCAACTGGCCGAACACGTTGACGACGCGTTGAGCGAGAAAGCCGACGAGGCCACCAGCATCGTTGCTTGGGTCCTTGATGTGCTCCAAGACTTGGAGGACCGGGGCGTGGCTCAGGCTCGGGACTGGCCGATCGCAGAACAGCCCAACCCTATGGCCCATCATGTGCACTACTACCGGCACTTCGCGCATCACATTCAGGCCATGGCTCTGGCCAACAAACTCAAACACGCAGCAGCAACTCCGGACGAGGACACTACGACCCTTAGCGTGTCTGATGTCAAGCGCGAGTATTTGAGGGCCTCAGTCTCGTTGGAACGCGCCCTGCAACTCGTACCTCCATCCAACGAGGCGCGCTGGAGGTACTACGACCTGAACGCGGAGAACCTCGAGCACGAGGCAAGCCTGCGCATCGAACTGTTGGAGCAGCGGCTCAGCACCCGCCAGACCGTCGAGAGTCTGGCTGAGGCCACTGTAGATCGCTTTTCGAAGTCGGCTCAAGAGGAACTGCGAGGCCGTATGGCGGACGTTTCGATGCGCGTCGTGGAGGTGATCGGCATCTTCTTGGCCGTGGTCGCGATCTTGGGCGTGACTGTCGCCTCCGCCACTGTCGATGGCCTATCTCTTAGCGGGCGAATCTGGTTGCTGTCCATCGGCGGGGCGATGCCGGTGGTCTACTTCGTACTGTTGCGGTGGATCGTGATCGGCAAGTTGTCGAAGCGACGATCAATAGAGCAGGGATCCGCTCAGTGAAGGGAAGGCTTGCATTCCTTATCGACTGTGATCGCCCCGGAGCGGTCCGACCGTGGAGCGGCGGTGCCTGACTTCGACGTCGGAATAGTCGGGAGCGGGATTGCGGGGGTTGCGGTTGCATGCGCTGCGGCCCAGCGTGGGCTGAGCGTCGTTCTGCTAGAGCGCGAAGAAGCGTTCTCCATGCACAGCACCGGCCGCTCAGCCGCATCTCTGGATCCCACCGTCGGTTCCGCTGAGGTCCAGGCCCTGACCCGAGTCTCGCTTACGTACCTCAAAGATGATCAATCTGAATCGACAGCGCGGCCTGTGCTGAACCCACGCGCGGTGTTGTTGATCGCGGGAGACGATGGGGAGACTCAACTCTGCCAACTGGCGGACTCCGTCCTGGTCAAGTGGCCCGAAGCCAAGATGTTGACCAGCGCTGAGGCGACTGCCCGCTGCCCTGTTTTGCGCGCTGAATCTGTTGTGGCGGCGCTGCTGGTGCCCGACGCCTATGACCTCGACGCCGATCTGCTGTTCGAGCGCTTCATGGTTGGAGCGCGGCTGGCAGGAGCCGAAACGCGCCGGTCCTTCGAGATCAAGGCGATCGATCAGCGCCGCTCCGAGTGGGAACTGCGCGGCCCGCAGAGTGTGACGGTCCGAACGGTGGTCAATGCCGCTGGAGCGTGGGCGGACCGCGTAGCCGCGATGGCAGGTGTCGCAACGTTGGGACTGCAGCCCCTCCGTCGTACCGCCGTAGCGGTTGCAGGACCCTCAGGGTGTGATACCTGGCCGCTAGTCGCGAACATTCCCGAGACCTTCTACATGAAGCCCTGGGACCATTCGCAACTGCTCCTTTCGCCCGCGGACGAAAGTCCTGACGAGCCGGGCGATGCCCGCCCGCAAGAGCTGGACGTAGCCCGCTGCATCGACCAAGTGAATTCAGCCACAACGCTCTCGATCCGCCATGTGCGTAGTTCATGGGCGGGCCACCGGACCTTCGCCGCAGATCGCGTCCCCGTCGTGGGTTTCGACACCGAAGTCGAAGGGTTCTTCTGGTGTGCAGGACTCGGTGGTTCCGGCATCCAGAACGCGCCAGCTATCGCCGAACTGGCCGGAGCGCTGCTGGATGGAGACCACCCATCCCCCGAGTTGGCACCTCTCGTCGAGCCCCTATCGCCCAATCGTCTCCGTGCCTCCGGCGGTGACCGCCGAACCGCAGATCCGTAGCGGTTGGCGCCGGGACAGCGCTCTGGTCGGTCGTCCACGGGAGCGTCGGATACTAAGGTCGGCGAAATGCCCCAAGACCGAACAAGACTGAACCAGTCCACCGGCGGACGCATATGAGGATCACACTGACCAACGTCATCGTCGACGACCAAGCCGAGGCCCTCGCCGTCTACACCGAGATCCTCGGATTCCAGAAACATCACGACATGCCCGTCGGGGACTACTCCTGGCTCACCGTGGTCTCTCCAGAGCAACCTGATGGACCAGAGCTGCTCCTTGAACCCGCCGCACACCCCGCCACCAAGACATTCCGCGATGCCCTCACCGCCGACGGGATCCCAGCAGCACAGTTCACCGTCGATGACGTCCACGCCGAATACGAGCGGCTCCGCGCCGCCGGGATCGAGTTCACCCAGCCCCCCACCGACGACGGAACCGGCGTCTCGGCCATCTTTGATGACACCTGCGGGAACCTGATCGCGATCGTGACCCCAGAGCCCACACCCGAAGACCTGCAGAGCTGACCGCGCGGCCGAGCCCGGAACCGCCGATCTGGCTACCCCACGACGTGAACGCGTTCGAGGACACGGTGTCGGCCTATCCGGCGATCACCGTGCTGCGCAACGGCCGCCAGGGTCGTGCCCATGTCGTGGAGGCCATTGATGGATTCGACGCGGCGGACGGTCGCACCGTTGCCCAATGGCTCGCCGACGGGCACGAGGTCGCTCCCGACGAAGGTTGCTTCAACGCTGCGAGACTTGATCGATGGTTCGTCGGCAGCGGCCTCTGGCCATCTGGATCGCCCACATTGCTGGAACTGCTAGCGGATCTGG
>JAKZTU010000374.1:0-7260 GCA_047516945.1 Acidimicrobiales bacterium | reverse complement strand
GGTCGGGAGCGGAGTCGGGGTCGGGGGGTTGGGTTGGTTTGCGGGCGATGGTGCGGGCGGCGGTGAAAAGGGCGCGGTCGGTGGTGTCGGCGAAACGGGTGAGGGCAGCGGCCGCGGGGCGGGGGCGGTCGGGGTCGAGCTCCCAGCCTTTGCGCCGGTTGATGCTGGTCATCGGAATAAGCAACAGCAGCGCCAGCACGGTCAGGCTCACGGGTAACAGGTCGACGTTGTCTGGAACGTCCCAGCGCAATTCCGTGGTGCCGGTGTCGGCCCAGATGACTAGATGCCCGGGGCCACCTTTGAGGGGTACGCCGTCGGGGGCGAACCACCATGGATCCCAGGGCACGCGCAGCCATACCCATCCCGGTGACTGCGCTGTCACGAACACCCGGTCCTGTTCGGTTCGCATCGTCACGCCTTGGGCTGCCCGATCAAGTTGCGCGGCTGTACCTTCGTCTTCAGCGCCGGGCCACAGCACCGGTATTTCAGGCACACCGCCGGGTCGCAGCGGGGCGGACTCTGAGGCCACCGCCACTCACCACTCGACAGCGGATTTGTGCCATGAGTCTTCGTCCGGATAGGCGACGATCCTTGCGCCCTCGGCTCTGATGTCGGGCCCTTCGAACACCGTGAAGGTGTCGTCTGCGTCGCATTCCACGTACCAGCGAGCCCCGAGGGCGTCGGCGGCAGCGGTGCTGTCGAGCGACAGCGCACCCCCCGCGCGCCAAGCGTCATCCCAGTGGGGGCGGGTCCCGCTGGCCCAGCGCCCTTCACGAAGGGCCGTCTCTGCGTCCGTGAACTCCGCTGCCACACTGGCCTCGCGGTAGAGTCCTTGTAGGGTGCGTATCCGCCCCTCGGATCGTGCGGTGGTCGACCACGGGTAGATCCACGTGCAGGGTGCTGCGTCTCCCGCGTTGTTGTTGTACCAGCGATCAATGTAGACCGTTCCCTCCGCGTCGGGGCCGCTCTGGGCGGTAACGGACTCCAAGATTGAAGAGGAGTCTCCCGGCAGTTGTGGAGGGTTGCGAATCAACGGCCAGAAGGGGATCCACAACAGCACCAAGGACCACGCCAGCACGCCGCCCCAAGCCGAAATCCGCGGCCGCAGACCCCAAAGCGCCCACACCGCTAGAGGCAGGAACTCCCAACGACCGACCGTCGGCACCATCAACACCGCGATCAAGGCGACGATCACCGAGAAACTGGGCCGCATCAATCGCGCTGAACCATGCCGAGATTCCGGGCTGGTGGCTGCGGCTATTGCCACAACGGCCACCAGAATGGGCAGTTCCAGCCAGCGTTCAGACCGTAGATAGCCAAAGACATCGGCCAATATTGTGGCCACTAGTGCCACAGCGGCCGCCAAGCCCAAACGCTGAGAAGCACGGCCGCCATGTTGCGAGGCCCATACGGCGCCCACTGCCAGGGCCGCCAGTATGGCTAACTGCCACTCTCCACCGGCGGTCCAAGCTTCCGAAAGCGTGACTTGAAACCGCACCAGGCGGCTCGAGCCCGCCAGGAACGGTACCAACCACCAGGCGCACACCGCCAACGCAGCGGCTCCTGCGGTGGCGACCCAACGGATGATCTGGGAGCGCGACGCCCCGCTGCTGAGAATCAGTACCGCGCTGACTACCGCGATGCCTGGCACTACTGAGGCGTTGAGCAGCACCGCCAGACCGGCGAGCACACCAGCGACAGCGGGACGTTCGCCACGCGCCGCGAAGCCGGCAATGAACAGTCCAACAGTGCTGGCCAGCATCGCAGGCCAGGAGCCGAATAATGTGTTGCGATAGTGGAAACCTGAGAGCACCCAGTGCATGTTGCCTGAAGCTGCGGTGAGGACGAGTACTGACGCAACCGCAGCGCGCTGAGCCCGGGGATTCAAATCCACCGCACGCGCCAAGCGCAAGGCACCCCACGGCAACAACAATACTAGGCCGACGGTGACGGCGAAGAGCTGCCCGTACACAGGATGGGTGAAGCGCATCCAGGCGTGGCCCAGCGGTGGATAGCTCACGCCGATCGCCTGACCACCGTAGAACCAGTCCGACCAACCCCGCCAGTCCCACCAGGGCAGAGTGTTGAGCCATTCGGCCGCTGCCGCGTGGCCCACAAGGTCACCGCCCGGAGCCACGCCTTCGAGTTTTACAGCTAAGTACCATCCAACGGCGGTCATTGCCGCAACCGCGCTGCCGACCGCCAGCCAGACCCAAAAGAGTTGAAGCCGTTGCGATGTTGGCGGATCGTCGGGCTCGTTTGTCGGCGAGGTGCGGTTCGCTTTGGTGTCGCCTACTGTCTTGTGGGTTTTGGTGCTGGGCATGTGGCGAGGTGCAGCGGGGAGTGGGGGCTTCTCATAGACGACACACAGTTGATTCATACAAGGTCGGCTACAAGGTCTGTACAAACCCAGAGCCAACCCCGGTTCGGTTGTGTTGTCGGTTGGGTTGTGAACCCAGCGTCATCCCGTCAGGTCGGGTCTTGGCATGCGGTAGCCGACTCGGGGCACCGTGACGATGAATCTCGTCTTGCCGACCTTGTCACCCAACTTGTGGCGCAGGTTCTTGACGGTGGTGCGCAAAGGCCTCGGGTCACCGGACTCAGCGCTCCCCCAGACTCGGAGCAACAACTGTTCGTGAGTCAACGCCGATCCAAGGTTGGTCGCCAACTCCACCAGCAACCCATACTCATTCGGGGTCAACTCCACATGACGGCCGGCAACGGCGATTGAACGCTCGGCGTAGTTGATCACGAGATCCCCGTTCTTGAACGAATTCGGCGATTCCGTCTTCTTGCGGAGGGCGGCGTTCACCCGCGCTGCCAACTCCGTGGGCGAGAAGGGCTTGACGATGTAATCGACCGCCCCGTTCTCGAAGGCTTTGGCGATCAACTCGTCCTGGTCATAGGCAGAAAGAAAGATGACCGGAGTGTCATGCGCAGCGTGAATGTCTTGCATCAGTTCAACGCCGTCGCTACCGGGAAGCATCAGGTCGAGCAAGACCACGTGAGGGCTGGTCTCCGCGATCAGCGAAAGCACCTCGCCGGGATCGCCAGTCACCACCGGGCTGTAACCCGCTTTGGAGAGCGAGTCCCGGACATGCTTGAGCAACCGGGGATCGTCATCCACCGCGAGGACCCGAATCTGCTCATGGCTCGGCGATCCGCTAGCGGCATGGACACGTTCAGCTGCTGCGCTCGTCGGGATATGGGCAGATGTGGGAACCGTGAACGTGAAGCGGCTGCCCAGTCCCGGCCCGTCGCTCTCGGCCCAGATGCGGCCCCCGTGAGCCTCGACGATGCCCTTGCAGATGGCTAGGCCCAAGCCCAGATCTCGGCCCTGTTCGCGGTCCTCGAGGGTGTAGAACTTCTGGAACAAGTACGGCAACCGCTCTGCGTCGAGACCCTTGCCGCTGTCGACGACGGAAATAGCGACATGGAGGTCCTCCACCACAGCATCAATCCGGATATGAGAACTCTCGTGAGAGTTGCGGGCGGCATTGATCAACAGGTTGTTGATCACCTGAGTCATACGCCTCCGATCCGCCATCACCGGCGGGAGATCAGCCGTGAGATTGATGCGGATGTTGTCACGACCACCCGCGCTCAAAAAAGAGTTCCTGCTCTCGTCCACCAGCCTCGCCACATCTGTCGGCTCAGGGTGAACCGACAGCGTGCCGGTCTCGATCCGCACGACGTCGATGAGGTCTCCGATCAAGTCCCTCATGTAGTCGGCCTGCTCATTGATGATCCGGTAGTACTGGTGTGTCTCGGCCGGATCCAGCGAATTCCCAGCCTCCAACAAAGTGGAGGCAGAGCCCTTGATACCCGCCAACGGTGTGCGCAACTCATGGCCGATCATCCCTAAGAACTCGGCGCGCAGCTTCTCCAACTCGGCGATCGGGGTCATGTCCTGCAAACTCGCGACGACCGATTCCACCACCCCTTCATCTGAGAGAACAGGTGTGGCGTTCACCATCGCGGTGATGCTGCGACCGTCTTCGGCCTCAATTATTATCTCCTCGGCCACGATGACCTCGCCGAACCTCAGCACCTTCGCCGCAGGAAGGTCCCTTACCGGGATCTCCCGACCCTGCGAGCTACGATAAGTCGCCGAACCCAAGAGTTCGCCCAACGACCCGCCCGGAACGAGCAAACTGCCGAGCATCCTCTCTGCTTCCCGGTTGGCGTACAGCAACCCGCCGTGTTCAGGTTCGAAGACCAGCACTCCCACCGGAGTAGTGTTGAGCAGAGTCTCAAAATGGGCTCTGGCTCGCTGCTCCTCGCGATGGATTCGGGCTTTGGAGATGACCAGTGCAGCCTGAGCGGCGAACATCGAAATGGCATTTTCGTCTCGGGCGGTGAACTCCGGGACCGTATCTCCGTCGGCCGTCGGCGACGGCTCCTTGTCGCCGAGATAAATGGCACCTACCCGGTCGCCCCGATACAGGATCGAAACCGCCAAGAACGGCAGTACTGGGTTCACCGGAAACGGCGGCTGGAACTCAGGTAGACCCACAGCTTCAATGTGACTGTGCAGATCGGGGATGCGAAACGTGCCCCCGAACTCATCCATGTGGCTCTGAAACGTCTCGGCGTGGGGCATCTCCCAAAGCTGGCGCGCTTGCTCAGCAGTGATCCCCGAATAGACATTCTCCTCGATCCGCCCCTGGCTGCTGACCAAGTAGATCAGGCCGTAACGCGCGCCCGCCAGCAACCTGGCGCTGTCCAGCACGCCCTGCAGCACCGTCTCCACAGCCAGGCTCTCGTTGATCCGCAGACTGGCCTCGCTCAGCAGAGCTAAGTGCTTCTGCAGCGCTGTGACCTCTTCTCTCAACTCATCTTCTCTCAACTCATCAACTGGTCGCATTAGCGCACCTCCACTAGGGTTAAAGCATCACAAATGGCGTTCATAGTCGCCTTGTCAACGGGTTCTCAACGGGTTCCAAGCAATAATTCATAGCGAGAGCTTAGCAGCAAGACTTGAAAACTCATATTAACATCACAGAAGCAATTTTCGGTGTGATTCTCTGTCGACCTGAGGAGTCCTGGCGGGGCCTGAGCAGCGGTGTTCGGCTAGAGCGTTCACGCCGATGCGTTGAGCGCCGGTAGCCTGAGCACTTGACGCAACCGGCGCCGTTTGCTGCGCTCGTCGAAAGGTCCCGCCATCTACCCGACCTCGGCACCGAACTCCGCCGGGTGATCAGTCCGGTTCGGTCGCTTGGACTCCTCGCGGTGATCGCGCAGCGCCAGCAGATCCCGCAGCGCCCGGTGAGCGGACTGCGCCCGGTGAGCGGACTGCGCCGGGTGACAGGACTGCGCCCGGTGAGCGGACTGCGCCGGTAGACAGGACTGCGCCTGGTGATAGGACTGCGCCTGGCGATAGGACTGCGCCTGGTGATAGGACTGCGCCGGGTGACAGTACAGCCCCCGGGTGAGCGGACTGCGCCGGTAGACAGGACTTCGCCTAGTGAGAGGACTACGCCGGTAGACATCAAGCCGCGGCGGACAATCGTGGGGATGGCCGCGGTGCTGTTGCCCTTCTCAGCGTCTGGAGAGATCGACTGGTCGTCCACGGAAGCGCTCATAGCCCGAACCTTAGAATCTGGACTGACGCCAGCGGTAAATATGGACACCGGCTATGTGCAGATGCTCGATGCGCGCAGCAAGCTGCGAGTGCTTGACATTGCCGCCGAAGTCACTTCCGGAAACTTCGTGGCGGGTGCTTATGTGGCCGATACCGAGGGCGACAGTTTCGATCTTGACGCTTATCTCGCGGCAGCAACTGCGATCGCTTCTCGGGGCGGAACCCCGGTGATCTTCCCGTCAAACGGACTCAACGGCGGTTGCGAAGAAACCTGGGTCGAAGCGCTGACCGCGATTGGAGCGAACCTGGATCGCTTCTTGGGCTTCGAACTTGGTCCCATGTTCGTGCCTTACGGACGCATTTACTCCCTCGATGCCTACCGAGCAATGCTCGATATCTATAGCTGCATCGGTGCCAAGCACTCGTCGTTGAATCGTGAACTCGAATGGCAACGGCTGGCGCTGCGCGATGAGGTTCGCCCAGATTTCATGGTCTTGACCGGCAACGACCTCGCCATTGACATGGTGATGTACGGCTCGGACTACTTGCTGGATTGGCAACTTTCACCCCTGATCTGTTCGCCGAACGGGATCGGCTGTGGGCGCTTGGTGAGGTTGGGTTCTATCAACTCAATGACACGCTTCAGTATCTCGGCCAGTTCGCGTTCCGTCCCCCGGTACCCGCATATCGCCACAACGCGGCAATGTTTCTGCAACTCCGCGGCTGGGCGGAATCCGACAACGTGCCAACCGGCGCGCCCCGTCGCCCAGACTCGGACCGAGCCGTCTTGCGCGACATAACCGAACGACTCGGGGTGATGTGATGCCGCGGTTCGCCCAGATGAAAGGGCTAGCAGATCTGCAGGCGTTGCGGGCCTATGTTGAAACCCTCGGCGTTGAGATACCGATCGACAACGAAGTCGACCCAGCCGGTGCGCTGGCGACGCCGATGACAATCACCGACGGTGCAGCCGGGCGCACGGTTGTAGCCAATCGTTGGACGGTCTTACCGATGGAGGGTTGGGACGGGCTAGCTGACGGGCGTCCCACCGATCTTGTGAAACGGCGCTGGAAGCGCTTTGGCGAGAGTGGCGCGGGACTGGTGTGGGGCGAAGCAACCTCAGTCCGACACGACGCCAAAGCCAACCCCAACCAGCTAGTGCTCAACGAGACAACAGTTGACGACATTGCTGAGCTGCGGACCCTGCTAGACCCATCCCAGGTAACTGTTCTGCAGCTCACGCACTCAGGTCGTTATGCCAATCCGACCAGCGACGGACCCGCGCCGCGCACCCTATATGAGCACCCGCTCCTTGATGATCGTGCCAACGCCGACAGTTCCGCCGTGCTCAAAGACGACGAAATCGACGAGCTAGTTGAACAGTTCGTGGCCTCGGCAGTGCTAGCGGCGCAGGCAGGGTTTGATTTTGTCGATATCAAGGCTTGCCACGGATATCTCGGCCATGAGTTCCTCAGTGCGCAAGACCGGCCTGGAAGATATGGGGGGAGCCTCGAGGGTCGCAGCAACTTCTTACGCTCTGTCATCGGAGAGATCCGGAACGCGTCACCAAGGATCGGTGTCGCGGTACGCCTGTCGTTGTTTGATTTCGTGCCCCATGTTGCTGGTGACGGTGGGATCGGCCGTCCCGTGATATCTGCTGGTTACGGTCAAGATGG
>JAKZTU010000373.1:0-6738 GCA_047516945.1 Acidimicrobiales bacterium | reverse complement strand
GATTCATTGAGAACTTTCCCAGCGAGTACTCCTCGGTCGAGTTGAATCTTGAACTGAGCGATGCCACTGGCGCGTTGGTATACCCCACCCGCCCGCATCTGATATGTGATTCAACTGTCTGCGACCCAGTACCGGTGAGTGAGACTGACGACCATCTTTTCAAGGTTCCGGGGTTGCTCGAAGAGGTTGTCTGGTGGGACAGCGAACAGGCTGGCGGAGACGGTTTGAGACTGGAATCGGCGCTCACCGAGCGCGGCCCAGTATCCGTTGTCCCCGTTTTGGAACAGGCATTCCTCTACGGCGGAATCAGCGGTTACGGAAGCGACGGCGAGAGCGGCCAACCGTTGTCATGGTCCAGGCGCATCGGTGCAGGACTCGCCTTGGAGGACCTTGCTGCGTTTCTTTCTGGTGTGAATGCATGGGAGGAACTCTCGGATTGGGTCGATAGTGGCGCAACCCGAGCGCTTCCTTTCGACTTGCGGCTCTTGCCCCCGCCCTATGACATCGCAGGCGACAAGGTGGTGTTCCGTGTGGAGCTTCGTCCCGGATA
Source organism: Acidimicrobiales bacterium (assembly GCA_047516945.1). GTDB lineage: Bacteria > Actinomycetota > Acidimicrobiia > Acidimicrobiales > Aldehydirespiratoraceae > VXYK01. The sequence goes on along the minus strand of JAKZTU010000373.1, from coordinate 6,188 downwards.
TTTCCCAGGAGTGGTCACGCTCAAAGACGTCAGGACACGGATCGGCACCACAACCCCAACAGAGTCGGATTATGACGAGGGCTGGTCGTGTGAGGTTCCAGGCACAGAAGGCCGGCCGGGTGTCGAGCCCACAACCTGCCGAGCAGTTCGGATTGATCTTGGTTTGTCCGAAGACAGCGAAGTCACCGCACAGTTGGATTTCCAGATAGCCCCCGTGGCGGATCTTGAGAACGTCGTACGCTCCGAAGAGTTGACCGTACCGTCCGAACAGGAGTGGAACGAACTCTGGAGTGCCATCCAACAAGCCACCGCACCACGCCGAGAATCGCTCGAGTCGGCCCCGTTCCAGGTGGATCTACCAACTCCAGGCGACAAACTCGGTGAGTTCCTGCCGATTCTCTTGTCCCTTATGGCGTTTGCAGCGGTGCTGCGGCTCTTTGTTGCTTGGAGACTGCGCCCCTGGACCGAGCTCGACAACCCGGAGTACGTGATCAAACCCTTGCATGACGCTCCCGGAAACCTCTCCTCGACCGAAGAGGTTGATACGAGCATCTGCATGGATTTAACCAGGCGAACCGTCAAGGGCCAGATCGGTGACGTGCTCGTATTCTCAAGCTGGATGCCGTTGCTGGCCGGCCGACCCCCTCGACTAGGGGCAAAATCGTCGCGCGGAGGGTGTGTCGGACCTCGTGGCTACAGGGTCAGCAAGGGTCAGCGGATTGGGAAAATCGGCCCCGACTTGCGTGACGGTTGGGTGGTGGAAATGACCGATCAGGGAAACCAACTTGTTGTCTGGGATCTTCCCTCTGACGAGGCGGATCACACGAACCGCATCAGAGACGCCGAAGCTGATGCGATCGAGCGGGTGGGGGCGGAGCAGTCCGGCGGGCAGACACACGGCACCGGCGAATCCGCAAGCGACGAGTTCTCAGCTCCTGATCCATCCAGTAATTATCTTGACCCGTTCGAATAGCGCGACGGGACTACAGGCAACGAAAGGCAATAAACAATGCTCAGACCAGTGATCTTTATCGGATGTGGTGGCTCAGGTGAGAAAGCCGTCCGCTATGTGCGCGATGCCGTGAAGCGAACTCTGGATCAAAGCGACTGGCAACACGGGATGCCTGACTCATGGCAGTTCATCGGGTTGGACACGCTGACCACCCAGGAGAACCCGACCGAGATTCCGACCATTCCGATCAACGACTTTCTCACCCTCTCCTCTGAGCACGACACTTATGCGGCGCTGCACCGGTCGCTCGTAGCCGGTCACAGTGGACATCAAGGTGATCCTGAGTTGCTGTGCGGATGGCTCCCCGATCCCGACCAGGTGCGGATCCCGATCAAGGACGGTGCCGGCCAGAACCGGGCTATCGGTAGGGCAGTCGGTTTGCGTTCACTGGAGCGTACTTTGGGCCCGCGCCTCACCGAGGCGTTCAGACGGGCCAAATCCGGGAATCCTGAACTATATGAAGTGGGTCGATCCTTGGGCGTGGATGCCGCGTTGGGGTCTGAGACACCTGAGCCGCTGGTCGTGGTGTGCTCTTCGATGGCAGGGGGTACCGGGGCGGGCGTGGTTCTCGACGTGGTTGATCTGCTGCGTCGCTGCGACCCCATGGGGAAGTGGCCGACTTTGGTGTTGTTCGCCAATGACATCTTCGATTTTCAAGAAAAGAAGATGCCGATGGCGGCCAACTCTCTGGGGCTAATGTCTGAGTTGTTGGCCGCGTACTGGTCCGAACCCGGCGAAATACAATCTCCCCTCTCCACCAACAATGTTCAAGACGCAGGTGTCGGCCCTCACTCGGTGTTCATTCTCGGAAAGTCCGGCTACAGCGGTGCCGACCTGGGTAGCACGGCCGAGTTCTATCAAGCGGTCGGTGAGGCCCTATCGAGCTGGGTCACTTCGGCGACCGTTCAGGAGCAGATCCACAACTTCATCAACGTCAACTGGTTGAACGAAGCCAAGGGAAATTACGGCGGTTACCCCTTCGGCAGAAACCAGCAGTTCGGTGCGGTCTCGTCGTTCGGCGCGGCCAAGGTCACCGTAGGTCGTGAACGTTTCGCCCAATGGGCAAGGCATCACTTGGCTAAAGAGGTTCTTGACACGCTCCTCAAGGGTCACCACAGGTTGGGGCAGACGGCTTCTGACCGCGACGGACCAGAAGAACAAAAGGTGCAGGCGCTCGGAAAAGAGTATGCAGACATGGTCTACCGCGGTTGTCCGAAATGGGATCACCCGCCCGAACGTGAGCCCGGCTGCAAAGGGGCAGGCGAGCACTTCGGTTCAGATGAGCAAGTCCGAGCCAAAGCGGCTCAGCTCAAACAAGAGATCAAAGAAGAACTGCCTTCCGGGCAGCAGGGCGACGCTGAGCAGTGGCGCAATCAACTGGACAGGTCGCGGAGACGCCGAACCGAAGAGATTGAGCGGGTTACCCAAACGTTGTCGTCTGAGGATCTCGAGTGGTGTCAATCCATGGTTGATGCGACCTGCACGGCGGCATCACAGGTCACCGCGGTTTCATCGTTGGCAGTAGCGGCCGAAGCGCTGACCGAGGTGGCCGAAAAGTTGAACCGCGCTGAGATTACTGGCGTCCGTTCAAGGGCCTCGATTGCCGAGAAGCGGTATCGAGAGAAGGTGGAGGATGGATTTGCGAGAATCCGGGTTGTCGAAGGAAGGATCAGCGCTGAAGATCCGAGGCTCGACGAGGCGGTGCAACTGGTAGCGCAGGGTGTCGCGAGCCACTGGCAGAATCTCCGTCTCCTTCAAGCTGTTGAGGTTTTGGAACACGCTGAGACGCAGGTGCTCGGCGTCATCGCGGATGGGCTACGTGCCGCCGCCGGTCAGGTCGACGATGCCTTGGACAGCGACGAAGTCAGATCATGGCCCGATCACAGCCATGTGCCCATCCACTATCAGCCATCCACCGTCGAGTTTCCTCTGGAACATCACGATGCCTGGACCAAGAACTTGGATGAACTCTGTGCTGAGGTGGCCGAGCACAGGATCCCTCGCGGAGGGCGTTCCACAGACCATTTGCGCTATCGGCTTGTGGCAGGCACAAAGTTGATGGCCGACGAAAAGGAGATCGAATCCCTGGTACACCGAACCGAGCGAACGGAATGGACACCGGGTCAAGCGGTCGATGTGAGTTGCGACGCAGGCACAGAGGAGATTACCCGGAGGGTGGATCGCTGGACGAGCGACGGGGCATTCAAACGTTTCCTGGACGAAGGTTTGCGCGCCTATCTCAGAGACACCGATCCGCTCACCGACAAACGCAGGGTGGACCAAACCGAGCGTTTGCGAAGGTTCAGGCGCCAACTCGGTGCGGCCAAGAACCGATCAGAACCACTGGTCCCCATAGACACGGACTTGTACGGCCAATGTCATGAGAAGCAAATGACGCTCACCATGGTGTGCTCACAGTTCCCGTTTCCCGACAATCACCCCGCAGCGTCGGAGGCGCGAGCGATCGTTGGCGAGAGCGCCTACAAGCCCGGCAACACCGACACGGCCTCGGTCTTGATTTCTCAATACCTCGGCAGTCCTGTACACCCGATGGTGGTCCGTTCCATAACCGGCCCCGTCAGCGAAGCCCTCGCGGCCACCGAGGATCCCGATGCGAGATCATCGTCGTTCTGGATGTGGCGCAGAGCAAGGAGGCTCGACGGGTTCATACCACTGCCCCGAGCGGTGCTGGAGTCAATCATTCGAGGATTCGCTGTCGCCCGTTTGTGCGGTTACGTGACTGCCGACATCGACAAGCAGATGCGAATCAGCGCGGCACCGACAGAGGTTGAGTTCCCTTGGCCGATGTTGAGCAGGCTGGGACACTCGAATGATGTCCTGGCTGCGCTTCTCGAGGGTTTCTCGCTCACCTTCGGCATGGTCGGCGGCAGTGGATTCCGGGTATATGAAGGCTTCAAGCGCCTCTGTGACTTGGGTGAACCGGCAGCGCAAGGGCTGATCCACACCGACCTCGAGCAGGTTCTCGAACTCGGCACTCCGCCCCACCCGACCGTTGCTGCTGAAGCACCCAAGGCTCGGGGGACAACTCCCCAGGAGCGCCGTGAAGCGGCGAGGCTCTACCTCGAGGCGAACGAGGCTTGGTTCTTGGAGCAGAAGACCAAACGGGACGAGAGGCGGTTCTTCCATAAGGGAGCGGACGGTCGCGCCGACGCCGGTGTACCGACGATGGAACTAGCCGATCTGTTCTGCAAGTGCTACAGCGAACTCCACAAACTGCTGGAGACGGACGGGCCGAGAGGCAGCGTGGTATGACCGCAAGTGGTCGCTTAGTGTTGTTGGTGTCGGCCGACTCAGAAGAGCAGAGTGCTTCGCTGACCGAGAGCCTGGCCGGGTGGTGTGCCGCCGGGTTGCTTGGAGAGGTAGTCTGGTTGTCGGCGTCGGAATTGGCAGGTAGTCGCTACAGCGCCTCCTGTTGTCATCACGTCGACGGAGATTCGATCCGGACCTCACTAGGGGCGGCGATGTCGAGGCATCATCGTGAGGAGGTGTGGCTCGCAACCCTGCGACACCCAGGCGGACCAGGGGGTTCGATTTCGTCAGAACAGGCTCGCCGCACAGAAGAGCACGCCCATTCGGCGCTTGGCGATCTGTTGGGTTCGGGAATCAAGTTTCGGTCCCTGACCGTGCAAGTGGCTGCCACAGGCGCTTGTAGTGGGATCGCCGACTACGGACCCAGTTGGGATCTCCACCTGATTCACGAAAGCAACGTTGAAGCCCATGAGTCGCTGCCCAGGACAAAAGCGGCCGACCGTGCGCCGCTGAGTCTGTGTGCCATGGTCGCCCTGTGCGCCTCAGGCAGTTGGCGCGACGCGCCCAGCGCCTTGGAGCTTGAACCTGATCAATTTGATGGACCTACGAAACCGGTCCGCTACGTCCACTGCCAGATGAGGGTCCTCCACACGCCCTCGGTGTCGCTTTCCTCCCTGCCCATGTCGCCGCCGTGGCCGCTACCACAGACGGCGGGAGTTGCGCGTGCCCAACCTGAAGCGGTACCTCCGTTGGCCCTGGCCGACTACCTCGCGCGCGAGAGCGGGTTCGTTTGTCGGAGACCGCCGGTCGCGCGTGAATCTTCACATCGGTTCGGGCCGCTCCGCCTGATTAGGAGTTTGCTGCGTGCCGTCCCTGAGCCAGTTACCAGAACGCCGTCTGTGGAGGCTTTGGAGAGGCTGGCCGCTCGCACCGGCGGATTGACCGGAGAGAATGAGGGTGTCAGGCGGCTCAGACTTGATGGCACAGTAGACCTGCCCGATCTGGTGCGACACATCGAACGCAGCAATTTCTTGTCGGACTCCGGCGCTCCACGCCTCTTTGTTGCAGACCCCGATTCATGGCGGACAGTGCGTGAGACGTTGTTCGGATTGGTCGACGGCGGGGCGCTGCCACGCGGAGTAATACATCCCACGCGCGGAAGCGAAGAGGACGCGCAATGGCTGGTATGGACCGATCCGAAGGGTGTCGCGCCGGTGCATGCGCCGCCCGACGCTACAGACATCCTGCCTGAACCTGAACGTGCTTTCGACCATGCTGCTCTCCGTCACGAAGTGGCCGACGATTCTGAACCCGAAGGGGAGCCCGACGATTCTGAGCCCCCCACCGATGCCCAGCCGAGACGGCTTCCGAAAAAGACACGCCAGAGGCGCACGTACCGGATGATGAACAAAGCGACCCCGCTGGTTGAACGCATCGTTGTTGAACAACGGGACACGCTGATGGAGCGTTTAACGGATGCCATACACCTTGGGTTGAGAGACGCTCAGAGGGGGTTCTCACAAAATTGCGCGCTGGTCTCAGTCGGAACAGAGCACGACGATATGCTCGAGGCCCAGAAGAGGGCTCGTCGGATATTGGTGCTCTTGTTGTTGGCGCTGTTCTTTGTCGCAGTGTTCGCGCTGGACCAACGGTGGCCGTATCTAGCAGATTCCTGGGAGTTGATGACGCCCTTCGAGGCGACGAGGCACTACGACCCTGCAGTCTGGCCGATCGGTTGGATCCTGATCGGCGCGGTGGCGCTGAGCGCGGGACTCGCACTACTCCGGTTCGCCGTTGGGGACCTGATAGAGAGCCTTCGTCGCTTGGACCAGATCAATGCCGACCAGAACCGCTTCGGCAGCCACTCCTCGCACTACGCATCGGAGGTATTGAGACTGTATGGGAT
>JAKZTU010000372.1:0-4494 GCA_047516945.1 Acidimicrobiales bacterium | reverse complement strand
GAATCTGACCGCGCGAAACCGGCAGGGGGTTGCTGGCCAGCTCAGCGGGATCCCAGTGAGACAGCGCTTCTCGAATCGTTTGCGGAACGGTCATCGGCCCTCGCCTTGCGCGAGCGAGTCGCTGATCGCGATCAGCAGGGTCTCCATTGCTTCGGTCTGCTGACGGCCCTCCAACTCCCGCATCAACTCGTTACCGACGCGATCCAACACAAGTTGCTTCCGTTGGGCAACCCACGGCCTTGAACGACTCAGACTCCCAGCGACCTCAGCATCGGGCACGCCCTGGCTCTTCGAGAGCAATATCTGTTGCTCTGCCTCGCTGAGGCTTGCTGCGAATGTTTCGATCACCGATCTCATCTCCGAACTTTCGAGCAACTCGACCGGACCTTCAAGTTCGGAATCACGATCAAGAAGCTGCTCATCATCTTGAAGGAACGTTGGAAGCCACGATGTCAACAACAACTCAAGAATTCGAGCGAGATCGCGCTCACTGATCGCCCCGACATCTTCCAGCACCAGCCCGAGCAGCGTCTGCAAATCATTCGTCCTGTAGACCATCGACGCCCTTGACGCTCGCTGGTCGGTAACCATCTGCGGTATGTGCCGGACAGAAGCAGCCAGCCGTGAGACAGTAGAAGGAGCCAAGTCAACAAACTCACCTTCTGAATCGTCACTCAAGATCCACACTTTGGAGCCGAAGGTCTCCAGACGAAACGGTGGTTCTCGGCCCAACCTGCGGATTCGCGAAAGTAGGGTATCGAGCACCGTCGCTTGGCGGCGGCGAGCAAGGGTCCGCTTGACCTGCAGCGTAAGCAAACGTCGCCACGACTCAAGATCAACCGCCTGATCGAACAAGTACTGGAGCTACGCCTCACCCAGCAACCGTTCAAGGACAACCTCTTGAGCGAGATCTGCCACGTTCTCGTCGCTCCAAGGCTCCCCGTTGTTGTAGACGATGGTCGGGTAACGGTGAGAGACCGCTCGTGTCAACTCAAGCACGAGATTCCAGATCCTCGGACCAATCTCGACCGAGTCATATTCAGCACGGAGATCTGAGAGACTCACTGTCGAAGCCACCTCTCAATGGCCGCCCACAAACCCGATGTCTCCGGCTCACGGCAAGAATAGTTGTAGCTGGAAATCTTATCGCTGTCTACGTTCACCGGCACGTCGAACACCACCCAACCATTGCGGTCGATTCGACAACGTTCTTCTCCGTGTGGTTGGGGATGGGCGGGATGCCTGGACTCACTCGAGTCACTCGCGATTGTCGAAGACCGCGGATACCCAAAAGCGTTCGGTCCACTCACGCTGGCAAGAACTACCCGACGACCGCCTCCGTCCTTTCGAGCCTTCTCTTTTGCGAACGGGCTGCCTGTCTTGACCCTGACCACTGAGCGCTCCGGCAGATAGAACCAATCTCCCATTCCATAGGCAAATTCCCCACCCAGTTGAATCCTTATCGAATCTCAAGGCCCTTCCACAACCGCCTCCCGCTCGCCGCCTGCGAGTGAGCCTACAGGAGATGCTTCGGATCAGCAGAGGTTGGTCTGTACGGTCAGCCACAATCGACCGAGGTTACCGCCTCTAGCCCTACGGCGGGCGATCGCCAAGACGGGCGTGTTGAGCGCAGGGCCGCTCGGGCGTAGAGTCTACGACGATGCGCGGCCAACCGGTGAACACCAACGGTGGACCGCTTGGCGCAACCACCGTGACTGAAGGCCCAATATGCGTGCACTAGTGACCGGTGCGAACGGTTTCGTGGGGCTTCACCTCGTTGCTCACCTCAGGTCTTGCGGCGACGAAGTCATCGAGTCAGACACCAACATCTTGGACCGCGAAGCGATCACCGCCACGATCACCGCGGCAAGACCTGAAGTCGTGTATCACCTCGCCGCCCAAGCCGATGTGGGCGGCTCCTGGGACTCCCCCGTCGAGACGTTACGAGTCAACGTGGAAGGCACGCTCAATGTCTGTGATGCTGCGCGGCTCGCCTACACTGAACGTGTGTTGGGGATTACCAGCGCAGACGTCTACGGCCATGTCAACCAAACCGACTCGGTAGACCCACTGCTCGATGAGACAACACCGTTACGCCCCATCAGCCCGTATGCAGCTAGCAAAGCAGCCGCAGAGAGCCTGTATATGCAGGCAGGGCTGGGCCATGGGCTCAACGTCGTCCTGGCGCGCAGTTTCAACCATCTCGGACCGGGACAATCCGACCGTTTCGTTGCTTCAGCGATAGCGAGCCGGATCGCGGCCAATGAACGCAGCGGCACCACAACCGTGTCCGTTGGCAATCTCGAAGCTCGCCGCGACTTCACCGATGTTCGAGATGTCGTACGGGCGTACCGGCTGCTGATCCAACGCGGCACCGCTGGCGACACATACCATGTCTGCTCAGGCAAAGATCGTTCAATCCGAGAGATCGCCGAACAACTCGTAGGCTTGGCAGCATTTCCCATGACTCTCGAACTGGACCCGGATCTGCTGAGACCCGTCGACCTGAAGGTACTGTGCGGCGACAACACCAAGATTCGTACCCACACCGGTTGGGCACCACAAATCCCGATCGAAACCACCCTTTTCGACTTACTCGAATTCTGGCGCCACAACCCCGACGGCGTCGAGACTCCCCAACCCCGCTGAGACAAGGATCACTGTGGCCAAACGCGCGCTAATCACCGGAATCACCGGCCAGGACGGTTCATATCTGGCCGAACTGCTCCTCGCCAAGGGTTACGATGTCATCGGCATGGTGCGTCGCTCAAGCACCGTCAACTTCGAACGCATAGCCCATATCCAGGACCAACTGCGCTTCGCGCCCGGCGATCTGCACGACGGGGTATCGATGATCGAAATCCTGAGAACCTACAGGCCGGCTGAGATCTACAATCTCGCGGCCCAGTCGTTCGTGCAGACATCTTTCGGCCAGCCGGTCCTGACCGGTGAGACGACGGCTCTGGGAGTGACCCGCTTGCTCGACGCGGTTCGGCTCGTAGATCCGGAAATCCGGTTTTATCAAGCCAGCTCATCAGAGATGTTCGGCAAGGTTCAAGAGGTCCCGCAGACCGAGGTGACACCCTTCCATCCACGCAGTCCCTACGGAGTGGCCAAGGTGTATGGACACTGGATCACCGTCAACTACCGCGAGAGCTACGGCCTGCACGCCACCTCCGGCATCCTCTTCAACCATGAGAGCCCTCGCCGCGGGATGGAGTTCGTGACCCGCAAAATCACCCATGCCGTAGCGCGGATCAAACTCGGACAGGCCGACGAACTCCGCCTCGGGAACCTTGATGCCAAACGGGACTGGGGATTCGCGGCCGACTACGTGGACGCCATGTGGCGAATGCTGCAACGAGACGAGCCTGAGGACTATGTGGTCTGCACAGGGGAAACACATTCGGTTCGTGAGTTCTGTCAACTCGCTTTCGGTCATGTCGGTCTGCGTTGGGAAGACCATGTCGTAATCGACGAGTCTTTCATGCGACCAGCAGAGGTCGACCTGCTCGTGGGCGATGCCTCAAAGGCAAAAGCTGAACTCAACTGGGCGCCGCACACCTCGTTCGGTGAGCTTGTGCAACTCATGGTTGACGCCGACCTCGCCCTGCTCCAAGGTCGCCTTCGAGGATTGGCTTGAGACACACGGTTCTCGCCGGTGGGGTCGGAGCGGCACGATATCTGCAGGGTGCCGTTGAGGCATTCGACCCTTCCGATGTCACCGCCATCGTCAATGTCGGTGACGATGTCACCCTTCACGGACTGCGCGTCTGCCCCGATCTCGACACCTGCACCTACACGCTTGCCAGCGCCATTGACCCCGAACGCGGCTGGGGCTTAGTCGACGAGAGTTTCAAGGCGATGGCCGCGCTGGGTCGCTACGGAGGGATCGACTGGTTCTCCCTGGGCGATCGAGACCTCGGCACACACCTCTACCGCACCCAGCGCCTAACGGAGGGTGCCACATTGACCGAAGTGACCGCCGAAATCAGCGCAGCTTGGGGAATCAAAGCAACGCTGCTCCCCGTCAGCGACGACCCGATCGAGACCAGAGTCACGCTCGGGTCTGGCGAAGAAATCGGTTTCCAGGAGTATTTCGTCCGTCTGGCTCACAGCGTGGAAATTTCGTCTTTGCGCTTCGTCGGCGCGGAACAGGCGGAACCCTCAGCTGAGGCACTCAAGGCAATCGAGTCGGCTGAGACACTGGTGATCGCGCCGAGCAACCCGGCCGTGTCGATTCAGCCCGTGCTCGCCGTGCCGGGAATTGAAGCCGCCGTACGCGCCCGTCGCTCACGAAATGTTGCCGTCTCGCCAATAGTCGGTGGCAAGGCGCTGAAGGGTCCCGCCGACCGGATGTTGCGAGAACTAGGCGAACAAGCAACCGTCGTCGGTGTGGCTCGCCGGTACCAGGGCTTGGCCGCAACTCTGGTGATCGACGAGATCGACTCCGAGTTCGTAGGCGAGATCGAGGATCTGGAAATGCGGGTGATT
>JAKZTU010000371.1:0-37012 GCA_047516945.1 Acidimicrobiales bacterium | reverse complement strand
GCAAACTCGACGTACAGGTCTCGATGATCAATCGGGCCACTCCCCTCTACATCTCCGGAGTAGCAGCGGCGATCGGTTTCAAGATGAACCTGTTCAACATCGGCGTCGAAGGCCAATATCGTATGGCGGCAATATTCGCGGCATATGTCGGGGGCGCGGTCGTACTGCCGTCGGTCCTGCATATCGGCCTGATCTTGATCACCGCCATGGTCGTGGGCGGACTCTGGGGTGGCCTCGCCGGAGTGCTCTACACCCACCGCGGGGTCAACGAAGTGATCGGCACGATCATGTTGAACGGCGTCGCTCTGGGCGTAATCGCCTGGCTCGTGCGCCGCTGGCAGGCCGAAGGCAACATCGCCCAGGTCGGTGTGGGCACAGAACCCATCGAAGAGTCGGGTCTTTTGCCCAACCTCAACTTCATCCCCGAACTCTTCGGCGACCTCCGGGCCAACGAAGAACTCACCGGCGTGCTGGTGATCGCCATCATCGTCGGTGTTGTCTACTACCTCCTGTTGAATCGCACAGTCTTTGGATACGACTTGCGAGCTAGCGGACTCAATTCGCTGGCGGCGCGCGCGGGCGGCGTGCCTCCCCGCAAAATGGCCCTCGCAGCAATGCTCATGTCTGGTGCTGTGGGAGGACTCGTCGGCATGGCGGAGATATTCGGCAAGGCCAGATATGACCCCAACTTTGTGGGGTTCCTTGGGTTCAACGGCATTGCCGTAGCCCTGCTGGGACGCAACAACCCGGCCGGGATCGCAGTTGGCGCGCTGTTGTGGGCCTTCCTCGACGCCACCTCAGACATCTTGCAAGTCACCCAAACCGCGCCCAAAGAAATCATCGACATCATGCGCGGCGTGATCCTGCTCACCGTTGTCATCGGTTATGAGGTCGTCAGACGAATGCGAGAACGCGCAGAAGCAGCTAGTACCGCAGCCCGACTAGCGGAGGCAACATCGTGAGTCTGCTGAGCCGAGTCAACAAACTGTCGACACCGGTCCGCTGGATGATCTATGCCGCTCTCGGAATCTTGGGGCTCGTCATCGTCCAGTCGTTCACCGACGCTTCGAAGCTGACTACCACAACAACCTCTGGTGCCATGCTGCGTTGGACAGTACCCGTGATGCTCGCCGGACTCGGCGGGATGTTCTCCGAACGAGCCGGCGTGGTCAACATCGGGCTGGACGGGATCATGGTTCTCGGAATGTGGTTCGGGGCTTGGGGAACCATCAACTACGGACCTTGGAACGGCTTGCTGATCGGACTGCTCGGCGGGGCGCTCGGCGGTTTGATCCATGCCGTCGCAACCGTCACTTTCGGGGTTGACCACATCATTTCCGGCGTGGCAATTTTGATCGCCGCACCGGGAATCGCCCGCTTCTTATCCCTTGAGATTATGGCCGGGCATGACGGAGGTTCGATAACTCAATCACCCCGGCTGGCAGGTGCCGGAAAGTTCACCTTGCCGTTCCTTGCAGGAGGCAGAATCGGCGATTGGCGAAGTCCGGATATTCTCGGATGGTTCACAGACAAAGACTGGTGGTACATCTCCGATTTGACCGGATTTGCCCGCGGTTTCGTGTTCAACCTCAGCATCTTCACCATTATCGCTTTCTCGTTGGTACCGCTGTCAGCCTGGGTTCTGTGGCGCACCCGGTTCGGTTTGAGGCTGCGGATCTGTGGCGAACACCCCACTGCCGGAGAGTCGCAGGGCATCAACATCTACCTCTACAAGTACATCGGTGTGATGCTCAGCGGGGTACTCGCCGGGTTCGCCGGCGCCTTCATCGCCACCCCGGAGCTCAACGGCATCTATCTCGAAGGCTCGGTCAATCAGCGAGGGTTCATCGGCTTGGCCGCGTTGATCATCGGTAACTGGAGACCCGCTGGAGTGATGGCAGGCGCCATGCTCTTCGGCTACCCGTTCGCGCTCGGGCTGCGAGACCTCGACGGCAGTAACACGCATGCGTTGTTGTTGGTCGCCGCGGGGGTGCTGGCGGTGGTTTCGGTCAACAACTTCCGGAACGGAAACCGCACCGACGCATTCCTAGGGGGCCTCATCAGCGTGTTGGCCCTAGTTTGGTTCGTTGGGTCCGAAACAGTACCCAACTGGTTCATCAACATTCTGCCGCAGTTGATAGTGCTGTTGGTGTTGACGTTCTTCTCACAGCGACTGCGTATGCCCGCTGCAGACGGACAGCCGTATCGCCGCGGCAAAACCTAGGGAGACGACCCGGGGATGCCGATACTCAGCGACGCTCAGCTATCTGCGTGGGACCGCGACGGATACATCGTGCTCCCCGATTTCGTGGACCCGAGCGACTGCGACTCGCTCAAGGGGCACGTCATGAATTTGCTGCGTGATGCAGACCCACAGGCCGATGGTGGACTCACCGTCTTCGATACAAACGCACAAAATCATGCCCAAGATGAGTACTTTCTCACCAGCGGAGACACCATCCGCTGGTTCCTGGAAGACGGCGCGGTCGTTGACGGCGAACTGACTCGGCCCCTCGAACTTGCGGTCAACAAGTTGGGTCACGCGATGCACGATCTCGACCCACATTTCGATCGTTTCTCGAGGACCTCAGAGCTCGCCGCACTGGCCGCGGATCTAGGGTTCGTGCAACCACGCCTGCTCCAGTCGATGTACATCTTCAAACAGCCCGGTATCGGCGGTGAAGTCACTTGCCACTGCGATCACACGTTCTTGTGGACCGAGCCTCAATCAGTGATCGGTTTCTGGTTCGCGATTGAGGACGCCACGTTGGAGAACGGCTGCATGTGGCTGGCCCCCGGTCACCATCGCGGCGCTGCACGTACCCGCTTTCGGCTCACTGCTCCCGGTGCCGACAGCACCACCACCGATGTGCTCAGTGCCGAGCCTTGGCCAACCGAGGATCTTGTGCCGATGCCAGTCGAACGGGGCACACTTATCGCTCTGCACGGCACGCTCCCCCACTGGAGCGCACCGAACACCTCGCCGGTCAGTCGTCACGCTTACACCCTGCACCTGATCGACGCCCAAGCCGAATACCTGGCCGACAACTGGCTCCAGCGAGGCCCAGACATGCCACTTCGCGGGTTTTGAACCATCGCCCGGTTGAGCGCATTGACCCGGCTTCGGTTTATCGAGTTATGGACGGTTTATCAAAAACTAATAAACCCTAAATACTCTTATAAACCTTAAATACTCTAATAAACTTCGCATAACCTTGTTACACTAATGTAATGGATCCAAGGGAAAATCCGTACACGCCTAACGCTGGCGCAAGACCTCCGGTGCTCGTTGGTAGGCAAGATGAGCTGTATGCCTTTGAGGTACTGCTCGACCGGTTGCGCGCGGGGCGCTCAGAGCAATCCATGATCATCACTGGCCTTCGTGGCGTTGGCAAGACCGTTCTGCTTTCAGAGTTTCGGAGCTCAGCACTAGACCGCGGCTGGGTGGTGATAGAAATCGAGATAGCGAAGCACGACAACGAGCAGTTTAGAAGGCTCTTGGCACGCGAGGTTCGCAGAGCACTGTTCGCTATTGCCCCGAGAGCGAAGTGGGCTGGGAAGCTGAAACGTGCGGCCCAGGTGCTCAAGTCGTTCACGGTTACGCTCGATTCACAAGGAACGCTTACGGCAGGACTCAATGTTGAAGCACTTGAGGGCGAGGCGGATAGCGGAGCACTCGATGCTGACCTTACCGATGTTCTGGTTGCCCTCGGCGAAGCGGCCGCGCAACACGACCAAGGTGTCGTGTTACTTCTCGACGAGATTCAATTTCTCACGCGCCCGCAGTTAGAGGCTCTGATCGCGGCCATTCACAAGACTGTTCAGCGGCAATTGCCGATCACTCTCACCGCCGCTGGACTTCCACAATTGGCAGAGCTTGCAGGAGAAGCGAAGTCCTACGCCGAACGACTCTTCAGATTTCCCACCATCGATAAACTCACCGATTCCGAAGCCCGCCAAGCGCTCATTGAACCGGCCTCTGAAAGTAATGTCAGATTCTCTGAGGCGGCACTCGACACAGCGACCGATTTCACAGAAGGTTACCCCTACTTCCTGCAGGAGTTTGGCCAAGCCTCATGGAACCTCTCCGACGGTCCCGAGATCAACGCGATCGACGCGCGAACGGCCAAGACCGTAGTAGAGGAGAAACTTGATTCGAGTTTCTTCAAGGTGAGACACGACCGAACCACCGAGCTTGAACTGGCCTACTTGCGGGCGATGGCCGAACTTGGCCCAGAACCACAACTTGCCGGTGCGGTAGCTGACCTGCTTGGGAGAACTTCCCAACAGTGCGGACCGATACGTTCCAAGCTGATCGAGAAAGGGCTTCTGTACACCCCGGAGCACGGATTTGCGGCGTTCACGGTCCCTCAGTTTGATCGATACCTGACGCGGGCGATCCCTGAACGAAAGGTGCCGGATGTTCGCAAGCGAAAGCGGAACACCAAGGACTGATCGTCGAATCCGCAACAGCGCTACCGTCGTTGTGTACGGTGACGCTCAAGGTGAAGGACGCCCCGGCAGTCGGACTGCTGGTGCTAAACGTTGGAGGCGGCACGCCGAGGTATGGGGCGGTCGGCGTACGTCGCATCCACAGCGACTCCGGTGGGGCTTACGGGTAGCCGAGGGTAACCGCCGTGCTGCGTCGACAGGGCCAGCGGGCGAACCACACTTGGGGCACATGGTCACCGGAGGTGCTGCTGCGCTGCACCTGAACCAGCGACCTCAAATACAGCTTCGCTGCCACCAAAGCAGTCGGACGGCACGTGGATTATCGAGGCAGCCGGATGACGGCGGCCGCAGCTTTGCTGTCGCCTCAGGTCTCGATCAGTAGCGTCGCGTCGGGGCGGAGCAGCGCGAGGCCGCGATCAAGGGTCGCGACGACGGCACCGTGGTGCTCGGCCAGCGCCGTAAGGTAGGCGTCGGTGACTTGCCGGTGGCCGATGACCCCACGCAGTGACGCATCTGCGTAGCCGATGTCGTCGGGCCAAAAGACATGATTCGGTTGCTGTGAGATGGCTTCGAGTGCCGTGAGGGCAGTGTCTACGGATCTGCCCTCTCGGATCAACAGTCGCAACAGCGCTCCCTGGGTGATCGGGCATGTGGCAACCGCACCTTGATGCTGCGCGAGCCACGAGTGCGCCGTGCCGTGATGTACATGGTTCGGCACAGTCATTGCGATCAGCAGGTTGCTGTCCGCCAGCGCCACATTCATCCTTCGTCCTCTAGCGACCTGACGTCCTCAATGGTGATCGGCCGGTCGAGGCTTACGGTGGGCCATCCAGTTTCGTGTGATGTGTCGCGGGTGGCGTCTCCGGTACCGATGGCCTTGCGGAGCATCTCCACGATGACCCCGCTGAGGGTCTTGTTCTGCTGATGGGCCAGTTCGCGTGCGAGAGCGTGCAGGTCGTCGGGCAACTCGACGGTGGTGCGCATCAACACATCATAACATTGATATGCATTGATGCGCACCGTCGCGGCGCAACAGCGGCGGACAACCGCGCGAAACTCGAACTCACCGGGCATCCCACGTTTACGCGAAGGGCCTACTGTTGGGGCCGTGCTGTCGGGTTCCGAGAAACGCTGTCGTCTTCCCCACCACAACTTGCCGGTGCGGCAGCGGACCTAACCGTTGGGAGCAACACGCCGAGGTATGGCGCGGTCTCGTCAGCGCCAAAGGTGACGGTGCTGGTGGTGATGGGGTTGACGGTTCCTTATTGCAGCCGCATTGGGATGACCGTGTCGGGACACGTTGGCTCCATCGGTGGCATCCTCGCTGCTTCGAGCCATCCGTCAACTAGGGCACGGTTGTCGCTGATCCAGTCGGCGGCGAGTCCAGCGATGAAGTCCTCAGTTGCGTAACTGGCAGCGTTGTACTGTTCGTAGACGGCATCCGAGACGTCAATGACAGACAACGTAACCTGACAGAGCAGTTCAGCGGCGTAGGGGTTGGCGTTCAGCCACTCAGTGTTGGCCGTGACCTGAATGTTGTTAGCAAACCATCCGAGCTGACAGGTGTCCGCATCTGCTGCCGCGGGGCAGGCTTCGGGGCTGATGTTGGCTTGACCTGGCCTCTGGTCGTGGCCTTCTCCACCTTCAAGCCCGGTCGGGTTCGAGTCATCAAGCACATCTTCGACTGCCAGCCATACAACATTGTCACCGGGACGCAACTGGGCGATGTAGTCACTTGGAGTCCAAGTGTAGATCACCATCGGTTCACCGGCGTCAGCTTTGATACGGGCCTCAGCGAACATAGCGTCATAGCCGGCCTTCACCTGAGCGATATTCGTCCAACCCGAGAAAGCGATCTGGCTGTCGATGATCTTGTCGCAGCCCCAACTCTCGGGACACCCGTAGATATCGGCTACACCGTTGCCGGGCGACTGATCGTCAGCGTCGAAGGCCGCCAAGATGTCTGGGTCGTCGTTGAGTTGATCGAGATGGGTAACGCCATGCTCATCGGCGAAGGACTTGGTGATCAAGAACCCTTGCACACTTCCGGGGACCATTTCGTTACCGACAATGGTGAGGTGGTCCCCTACTTTTGAGCCGTCAGGCAGTTCGGGTGTCCACCAATAGACGTGGCCTGGGTACCAGCTATTGACCCAGAAATCGAAGTCTCCTTGAGACATACGCAGATACGCCAAGGACGGACCAAGTTCTAGCTCGGACGGTTCGGTTACGCTGTAGCCCAGTTCTTCCAGCAACTGCTTATAAAGATGAGACTGGAAATAGCCAGTTGACCAGTAGGCGCGAGCCATCGTGATGGTCGTGCCTTCACCGGGATTCGACGACATCTCTTCCATCTCATCGCCGTCTTCGGAGCCAATGGTGGTGGCGTTGACGGTTCCGTTGGTGACGCGGCCGTTGACGATGGTACAGCCGCCCGCTGACGTGCAGGTGTAGGTGGCACCGGTGTAAGCGGCACTCCCGCCGTCGTTGATCTTGACGGTGACAGTGCTACCGCCGCCTGTAATCGATACTGACACCCCGTTGAAGTAGCCGCTGGCTGCGGCGTAGCCGGACGGGAAGCCCGCGATGGTGTCCCCGATGGTGTATTGCACAACAGTCTGCGCGGGGTCGCAGGTTGGGGTTGTGGTGTTGATGGTTACGTGTGGTTCGTCCTGGTAGCGGTACAGGAAGGTAACGAGTTGGGCTTTTGTCAAGGTCTCGTCAGGAGCGAAGGTGGTGGCTGATGTGCCGGTGGTGATGCCGGTGTGGGCCATCCAAGACACAGCATCTTGTTGCCACCCCGCAACAACATCACTGAAGTTGTGCGACGGTGCCGAAGGCCGACCAGCCAGGCGATGTAAATATGTTGCCACCTTCACACGCGTCAAGGGCTCGTCAGACGCGAACTTGGTCCGTGAAGTACCGATGGTGATACCGGAGTTGACAATCCACGAGATCGCATCATTTTGGGAGTCGTCGGTTACGTCGCTGAACGAATGAGGGTCGCCGGCATCGGGCTGGTTCTCCATGTTGTAGATCCACACCGCTGTTTCGCCTCGCGACGCCGCAGTGTCCGGGCCGAAACAGAACCCCGCACTGTCGGCGATTCCGTTGTCTGTGGACCATTGCACCGCGTCGGTGTACCAAGTGCCTTCACCCACATCGCCATATCCCGCCACCGCCCCAGCCGGCGACGGCAACCCCAACAACAACGCAGCCGTCAACGAAACAACCAACCCGAGGCTCAACCAGACACGGCTCAACCCAACCATTGATGTCCACACCGAATTAGGCGGTTGGGATGGCATGAATATCACGACCCTTCGAAGTGCTGCCTTAGCCGCTGGAGCTCGTCATCGACGTCTTGAGTCAGCCAGTCCCGGGCGTACCGTTCGATCAGCGGGCCGGACGGACCCTTGAACCAAAAACGATAGCTGTGAGTGACGAGCGAGCCACCGTCGGCCGGCTCGACCACGAACCCGCCCCGCATCCGCACCAGCCGGTCGGCCAGCCACGGCCCGGCACTCTCGAAGGTGACCGATCTCCACCGGTCGAGCTTGACCGACTGGCGCTGCTTGGGGCTGGGAATACCTCGGATCGAGCCCCCGAAAGACCACGAACCCGTTCCCATCAGCATCGAGAGGCGGGTTTTCGTAGATCCTCATGATCTTGCGATCCAGCTTCATGTAGGCCCGCAAGTCGCAGGCGAACTCAAGAACGTCCCGCGCCGCCGCATCCACCCGCACGGAGCCTTCCGCGGACAACATCACCCCCCAACCTAATCGAGCCACGCCGACCTCGACCTCGCGCTCGGCAATTTCTTTGCCGTATAACCATCTATGCGGCAAACCCAGCCGCGATGATCTTCTGAAATCGCCGTATAGCAGCCACGAGTAGCACATACGACCTTGTAGCAGACCAACGTGTCTTTAGAACCCGCTGAATAGCACATGCGACCTGATAAGTTGGTGTTGTGGGAAGATATGTCGAAGCCGAGGGGTGGATGGCCAGCCGGACCGGTTACGGACCAAGATCGTACCGCGCCTATGTACCACACACCTTAGGAGTTTGGGTCCCGACCCTGAACGCGGATTCTGTCAACGCGATCACCGCGGCCGAAAGCGCGCTCGCCGCGACTACCGAGGCAGCCCGGACAACTCTGGGAGACAGCCTTATGGACTGGATGATGGCTCGTGACGAATCCATCCGTTCAAGCGTCATAGAAGGTGTCACCGCCACAGTGTCGGGCCTTGAATGGGCGCGTTACATGGACCAAGCGGGTAGACCCGTGACCGACGACAACGATGCGCTCACTCTCGGCGCGGCGAAACAGGTTTCAGCCGCCGTGGCACTCGGACACAGGATTCGCGCGGGGCACCGCTCCACGCTCGACGACATTCTAGGTTTACACAAGTGCCTGTTCGAGGGGACACGGGACCATGGTATAGGAGGTTCGTTGCGCACCGAGCCAATATGGATCGGACCTCCCGGATGCCTCGTGGACGACGCGACATTTGTTCCGCCCCCCGCCGAGCACGTCAGAGAACTCATGAACGACCTGGTCAAATATCTGAACACCAGCGACCACCCCACGGCGCTGCGGGCTGCGGTTGTCCATTCCCAGTTTGAGACCATCCATCCCTTTGATGACGGGAACGGACGCACAGGCCGCGCTCTCATCCACACGGTCCTGGTCGCTGCGGGACTCACACGCTCAACGATTCCGATCAGTGCTGCTCTGAGCGGTGATCGCCGCGCCTACTACGAAGCACTCAACGCCACTCGAGTCATATGCGAACCCGATGACTCAGAGGCCCGCAGCGCTGCTTTGCACAACTGGCTGAGCGTCTTCAGTTATTCATGTGAAGAAGCCAACCGACAAGCAGCAGCGCTGCGGACGACCGTGGAGCGCATGGTCGCTAGATGGCGGGAGACTGCTCGTTTCCGCCGTGGTAGCACAGCAGCAGCACTATTAGCTGCGCTGCCCTCAATGCCGGTGCTTGACGCCCAAATGGTGGTTGAACGACTTGGTGTGACCACCAGAGCGGCGCGAACGGCGCTTTCATCGCTTGAAGCTGCGGGAATCGTGACCCCTACAGGGGGTCGACGCAACCGAAGGTACTCCACCCCAGATGTGGTCGGCATTCTTCGACAAGTGACCCCAGACGGCGGTTCACTGCATCTGACTAGCTCATCGGGCAATACGCACTCCCTGGGACCGATGGGAAGCCCCCGGTGGGCCCAATGCAACTCCGTCGGCCCACGCTCCAAGAAACACTGCCTCCTTCCCCTAGGGCATAGAGGCCAACATCGTTATCGCTAGACTCCAACGATGACGACTCTTGATGTTGGCGCTCCCACGCTCGACCGCATCAAACAAGTGCCGAAGGTCTTGCTTCACGACCATCTCGACGGTGGACTCAGACCTCAAACAATCATCGAACTCGCAGATGAGTTGGGCTACCGCAACTTGCCCGCTACCGAGCCCGAACCCCTCGTTGAATGGATGATGCAAGGAGCCAACCGCAAGGACCTCACGCTCTATCTCGAAACTTTCGCTCACACCGTCGCGGTCATGCAAACGAGCGACAGCATTGAGCGGGTGGCACGGGAATGCGCTGAGGATCTAGCCAGCGACGGAGTTGTCTATGCCGAAGTGCGGTTCGCTCCCGAACTCCACAATGAGCGGGGCTTAAGCCTCGACGACGCGATCGAAGCGGTGCTCGCCGGTTTCGCCGCTGGTTCTTCCGGCACGGACCTCACCATCCGTACCATCTGCTCGGCCATGCGCAACGCCAACAACTCACTGGCGGTGGCCCAAGCGGCGGTGCGCTGGCGAGATCAGGGCGTGGTGGCGTTCGATATCGCCGGAGCAGAGGACGGTTTTCCACCCGACGACCACATCAGAGCTTTCCAATTCTGCCAGCGCGAAAACTTCCACATCACCGTTCACGCCGGCGAAGCCTACGGCCCCCGATCGATCTGGAAAGCTGTGCAGTACTGCGGTTCAGAACGACTCGGCCACGGCATCCGTATTGTCGAAGATATCGAACATGACGAACACGGCGAACCCAAGCTCAGCCGTCTTGCCCATTTCCTTCGTGATCGACGGATTCCCCTTGAGATCTGCCCGACCTCCAATGTCAACACCGGAGTTTTCGACAGCATCGCCGCGCACCCCATCGATCAACTCATCAATCTGCGATTCCGGGTGACCCTCAATACCGATAATCGGTTGATGTCGGGGGTGTCGATGAGTTCGGAGATGGCCGCGCTGGTCGATGCTTTCGACTACGGCTGGGATCGGCTTCGTTGGTTGACGGTCAACGGGATGAAGTCGAGCTTCCTACCCTTCCGCGAACGGTTGCGGCTCATTGAGCAGGTGATCAAGCCCCGTTACGCTCCGCTTGAAGCTTGGTCCAAAGAGCCACCGATCTAAGCTCCTCGCCGCGTTGAGATGACGCCCCGGTCACTAGAATCGCTGGGTGCTCAAACCCGGACCTCGTCGTCGGCCGCTGATTCTCACCGGTACGGCGTTACTACTTTCAGCATTGATCGCTGCCGCTTGCGCCCAGAACAGCACCATCGACGAGATACGCAACAACGCTGCATCCGCCACCCCAACCACAACTCTGGCGCCACCCGATGATTCCGCCGACTCCAACGGCTCGGGTGACTCCGACAGCGCGGCTCGCCCACCCGTCACCGCGCCCGATCCCGATCCGACACCGTTGCCCATCGACCGTGACTACCGCATCGGCACGCTCGACAACGGGCTCACCTACCTTCTGCGTGCAAACGACTCGCCCGGCTCGAGTCTCGAAATCCGCTTGCTCGTCAACGCCGGCTCAGCACAGCAAATCGACGGCAGCGACGGCAGCGCCCACTTCCTCGAACACATGCTGTTCAACGGCACCGAGAAGTACCCGGGGAACGAGCTAACGGCGCAGCTCCAGCGACTCGGCATCGAATTCGGACCCGAAGTCAACGCCTACACCAGCTTCGACGAAACCGTCTACATCCTTTCTGCGGCCACAGCCGATGAAGGCGCGCCAGAAGCAGCCTTCGATGTGCTCGCCCAATGGGCATCGGCTGCAACGCTGGAACCGTCCGCGGTCACCGAAGAACGGGGCGTAGTGCGCGACGAGCTGCGCCAGCGACTGGAATCCGTTGACGGCATCATCTCCAACGAGTTCGACAAGGTGTACGTGGCTGGCACACCTTATGAAGGCCACCTCATTATTGGAGATGCGGACAAGGTCGAAACCACCACACCCGATACGCTGCGGGCCTTCTACGACGACTGGTACCGGCCCGACAACATGGCTGTCGTAGTAGTCGGAGACCTGCCACTCGACGAACTTGAAGAGAAGGTCACGGAGTACTTCAGCGATCTCACCGCACGGACCGACACACCTCCGGCGCGTGAGCCGATTGCAGTTGAGATATCACCCGAACCTCAGGCGCATGTCGTCACGCACCCCGACAACTCGCTCGACAACCTGTCGCTTGACTTTCCGATCCCAGCTTGGGATACCAGCACCGTTGGTGGTTCTCGCCTTGTGCTCGCCGAGCGCGCCGTCGCCATCATGCTGAACAACCGACTCAACGACGCTTACCAGCTCGGTGAACTCGTACTCGAAGAAACCCCTTTCATCAGCGAATTCGCGATCAACCGCGAACTCAGATACTTCGGGACCAACCTCAAAGCCGCTGATTTGGCGGTAGGCCTCGAAGACTACATGTCCTACTTGCTTGCAGCCGCCGAGGACGGATTCAGCGAAGACGACATGGAACGGATGCGCGACACAATGATCGCCAATTTCAACCAACAACTCGCTGGCCTGAACACCACCCAAGACAGCCAGTACGCCAACTTGCTGTCGAGATACTGGCTTCAAGGCGCAGACATCGACAAAGCCCAAACACGTATCGCCCGCCAAAGAACAACCGTCGAATCATTCACCGCCCACGAACTCGCCAACCACTGGAGTTGGCTCCTGAGTATCAGCGGGCCAATCGTGATCGCCGTCGGTGCCGACGAATCAACGCTGCCCACGACCGATGAACTGCTCGACACGCTGGCCAACCTCACCGCAGCAAAATCAGGAACTGGCGCAAGCCAAATCGACGAACTGATGGACGCACCGTCCCGCGCGGAGCCAACCGACACAAGCGAACGAAGCACTGACCACGGCGAAATCACAACTTGGACCTTCGACAACGGCGTAACGGTCAGCCACCGGCACTCAGACATCGCCGACAACGCATTTTCGCTGCGGGCCGCTTCGGCAGGTGGCTGGTCAACATTCCCACAAGACCACCCCGGAGCCAACACTGCGATCCCCGGCGTCGCGATAGACGCAGTGTTCCGAGGTGGAGTCGGACCTCACGACGCACTGACGCTTGATCGTTTTCTGTCAACAAAAAATGTCGGCCTTGTCGGTTTCATTGAGCAGTCAGAAGAGGGCTTCTCAGGTGAATCCGCGACCCGAGACGCCGAGGTTCTATTCCAGTTGCTGCACCTTTTCATCACCGAACCAAGAGTTGATGATGTTGCCTTCCGGACTGCCATTGATGAAGCCGAACAGAATCTCGCAATAACCCAAACCCACGTTGACCGTCGGGCAATAAGCGCTCTTATCGACCTCGTCTACGACGGTGATCCTGCCCAACACCGAGCTGCCACACAACAACAGCTCGACGCACTCACCGAACAAACCGCACTTGAGATTTACAAGGCGCGTCTCGGCAAAGTAGACGACTTGGCTGTCGCCATCGTGGGTGACATCGACCGCAGCACGGTCGCTGATCTCGCCGCCCGTTATCTCGGTTCGCTCCAAGCTGGCGAAGCTGACACTTGGGTCGATCTCGGCTATGAACTCCCGACCGGTCAACAATCAGCAAGTGTGGATCTCAGCGAAGGCGCTGCCGACGGAGGCATGTTTGTCTTCCATGCTCGACCAACTGAACTCACAGCCAAGAACCGGGTAGCCGCCAACCTGCTGCAAGGAGTCATCAACAACCGGATCATCGAACGCATCCGCGAGGAACTCGGAGCGTCCTACGGAGGTTCCGCTTCAATCTCGTTCAGGCGAGAACCAGAACCGTCGATCCGTTCATTCATGTCGATCAGTGGCGACCCGACTCGACTCGACGAGATCCGTTCTGTGCTGATGGAAGAACTGGAGGCCATTGCCACCAGCGGCGTTACAGCAGATCAGTTTGAACAAGCGCACAACGTCATCCGCAGCGACTGGAATTTCTTCAACAACAGCGGTTTGGCCAACGTGGACCTCGATACCATCAGGTTCGCAGACGAGGACCGGCTAACCATCGACAACCGCCAAGACTTGCTCAGCGCGGCGACCCGCGCCGACGTGCGAGCACTCGCCGCTCACCTCTACGGCACCGGTTACTGGTTAGAAGTCTCCAAAGTCCTCGCTGAATAACCCGAGTTCAAGCCGGGCACAAACGCTTCAGATTTCAGGGGCTAACCTCGCCGGACATGCTCGATCATGTGTTCACAGACGCCATCGGAGCGTTACGAGACGCTTTCGAGACGGCTCGTCTTGAACGCAAAGCCTTCGAAGAACGGTTCTGGATTGATGTGCTACTTGGAGACCTCAACTGGCAAACCACTTACGGACTTCCTGGAGAGGGACTTCCACCTCGAGTACAGGCGGACGTGAGTTGCAGTTGGCCGACATGGTCCCAAACCGCCTACCGGAGCTGGTACGTCGAGGAGGAACTCGGCGAACCACCACGCATCGAGATCGAGATCGTGCTGCGAATACAGCGCCTAGCCATGACCCCGGACCCAACCGCCGTGCTCGACACACTGCCGGTCAGGAGCCCCTCGATAGGCGGTACGAAGCTGACTCGCAGCGGACCGACCGTCGAATCGAGCTATGGGCAGGACGCCGAAGACGTCCATCACGCAATTGAGGTCTCTTACGAGGGCGCTTACGAACTCGACGAGCCACGCCTCGCTGATGGTTCCATGCTCGACGACCACTTCAACGCCCTGGGCGGCTGGGTCTCCTCGACTCTGGTGCGCTTAGGCGACCTGAATCTCACCTGACGCGCCACAGTCTGGGTGGTTTTGCTAAAGGCCTCTGCGCACGGGACCCAAGTCGTCGAACTTCGGTTCGCGGCCCTCGGTTTTTGCGAGGAAGCACTCCATCGTGTCGTCGGGTTGGAACATTCCGGTCTGCCAAGCGGCAATGTAGGAAAGGGAGTCTTCCACCGAATGATCCCTGCTGTAGTTGATCGCTTCCTTGGTCCCGTGAATAGCCAAAGGGGACTTCGAAGCGATCTCCGCGGCGATCTCGTGAACCCCCGAAAGCAGCGTTTCATGGTCATCGAACACCTCGTTGACCAGGCCCAACGAAGCGGCCCGTTGCGCCCCCATGCGGCGACCGGTATATGCCAGTTCCCGCGCAACTCCTTCGGGAATGAGTTTCGGGAGACGCTGCAACGTGCCTACATCAGCGGTCATGCCGATGTTGATCTCCTGAATACAGAACCAAGCGTCTGCGCTTGCATAGCGACAGTCCGCAGCCGTGACCATATCGACCGCTCCACCAACGCAACCACCCTGAATAGCTACCAACACAGGCATCCGAGCCCGTTCCAGTGCAGTCAAGGCATTTTGGAGATGCAAGATGTTGTAACGCAACGCGGCACGTTGGCGACCCACTTCAGTGATCGCATCGCTCCCGCCAGCAGCGGACCCACCTGTGAAAACCGCAAGATCCATGCCGGCGCAGAAGTGTTTCCCGGTGGACGACAAGACAACGACCCGCGCCCGACCACTATCGGACAACTCGCCAATGATCTCGGGAAGTTCCCTCCAAAACTCAGGAGTCATGGTGTTGAACTCGTCCGGGCGACACAAGCGGACGTGTGCCACTCCCTCAGATTCGTCGATCTCGAAACAGGTGTATCCCATGGCCTCGCACAATCTCTCGTATCGGTTTCAGTAAACCGTCAGGTTAGCGACCCAAGCGATTCCTGGGGACGCGCGCCGACATGGGAGATGATCTCAGCGGCGGCGATAGCTCCGAGTTCCGCACAACGCGCCAGATCAGCGCTTTTGGCCATGCCGAACAAAAAGCCCGATGCATATAAGTCGCCTGCGCCCGTAGCGTCGATGATCCGGGGGACATCCACAGCAGGAACTTCCACTCGCTCGTTCCCGGAAATCACTACCGAACCTTCAGCGGACCGGGTCAGCGCCACGATCTCTGTGATGTCTGCGGCCCGTGCTGCCGCAGAGTCGAAATCTTCAGTCTCGAACAACGAACAAATCTCTGTCTCGTTGGCAAAAACCAGGTCCACCATGTCGCTGATGAGATCGAGCCACTCGTGGCGATGCCGATCTACGCAGAACGAATCGGAGAGCGTCAGCGAAACAAATCGGCCCGTTTCTGAGGCCACATTCATGGTGTGGCGAATCGCGGCTTTAGCCACATCGACATCCCACAAATACCCCTCGCAATAGGTGATCGCGGCAGAAGCAACCAGCTCAGCGTCAATGTCTGCCGGCTCAAGCAGGGTGCTCATCCCCAAGAACGTGTTCATGGTGCGCTCAGCGTCTGGCGTCACCTGAATGAGGCTGCGACCCGTCGGCGGCCCTGCAGCCGCAAGCGGCACATCAAATGCAACCCCCGCAGCGCGCAGATCATGGGCAAATACCTCCCCGAGTTGATCGTTGCGCACTTTGCCTATGTGCGCGGCTGAGCCACCGAAACTCGCCACACCAGCCACGGTGTTGGCTGCCGAACCCCCCGAAATCTCAAGGGCTGGAGGCATCACCGCATACAACGACGTTGCCCGCTCCGCGTCGATAAGGGTCATCGCCCCCTTGGCCAGGCCGTGCGTTTCAATGAAACTGTCGTCGACCATGGCGATCACGTCGACGATGGCATTGCCAACACCGACAACATCGAGGCTCGGCTCCACGGTCACTCCTCGGACAGGCTGGTGCGAGTTGGCAAGACCTCCGAGTTTAGCCGATACAAAGGACCCCATGACCCAGCGCGATCCCCGACTTCCGACCCATGTCGTACCCAGCCGTTACCAACTCGAACTTGAGCCCGACCTTACCGCTGCCACGTTCTTCGGCTCTGTCGTAATCGATGTGGAGATCCTTGAGGCAACCGACGAAATCATCTGCAACGCTGCCGAACTGGAAATCAAATCGGCTTCGATCCAACTCAGCGACGGCGGCCGAATCACCCCCGACTATCACCTCGATGACAACACCGAGCGGCTACACCTCGCTCTCACAACGGACATCGCCGCAGGTCCGGCCCATATTGAGTTGACCTTCTCGGGGATCCTCAATGATCGCCTCCGAGGTTTCTACCGTTCCACCTACCAAGACGAAGGTGGAACTTCACACACCATCGCCACCACGCAGTTTCAATCGACCGACGCTCGCAGAGCCTTCCCGTGTTGGGACGAACCCGCATACAAAGCCACCTTCGCCACAACCCTGGTGGTTGATGCAGCGCATCTGGCGGTCTCCAACACTGGGGTGGTTCGCGAATCGTTGTCGGCTCCCGACAGGCGCCGAGTCACCTTCGCGGAGACGATGCCTATGTCGACGTATCTCGTCGCCTTCGTCGTCGGCCCCCTGGAGTTCAGCGATCCCATTGATGTAGACGGCGTGGAAATTCGTGTCGTGCATCGGCCTGGACGCGGCCACCTCACCGCCTACGCACTCGACGTAGCGGCTCATGCCCTGCGTTGGTTTTCGGACTACTACGCAATCCCGTACCCATCCGACAAAGTCGACCTCGTGGCCATCCCCGACTTTGCTTTCGGAGCCATGGAGAACCTTGGCTGTGTCACCTTCCGCGAAGTGTTGCTGTTGATCGACCCAGATAACGCCACTCAACCCGAACTGCAAACCGCAGCCGCCGTCATCAATCACGAACTCGCCCACATGTGGTTCGGCGATCTCGTGACCATGAAGTGGTGGGAGGGCATCTGGTTGAACGAAGCGTTCGCCACCTTCATGGAAACTGCCTGCAGCGACGCCTACCGGCCCGATTGGCAGGTGTGGACCACATTTTGTCGGGGACGTTCAGCCGCATTCGCCACCGACGCGCTCGAGTCCACCCGCCCCATTGAGTTTCCCGTGCTAACACCCTCCGAAGCTGAGGGAATGTTCGACATCCTCACTTACGAGAAGGGTGCCTCGGTGGTTCGAATGCTGGAGCAATATCTCGGCGTTGAACGATTCCGCGACGGGGTCCGCCACTATCTGTCAACGCACGCATACGCCAATACCGACACCAGTGACCTCTGGGACTGCTTGGAAACCACAAGCGGTGAACCGGTGCGGCGGATCATGGACGGCTGGATCTACAAAGGCGGATTCCCGCTCGTCGAGTTGACCGAAACGGCACACGGCGTTGCGGTGTCACAGCGTCCCTTTGTTCTTGACCCGGCTAGCGCATTTGATCCATCCGGATCAGATCACCGAACCTGGGCAGTGCCCCTGAGCATTCGCCAACACCGCGGCGCTCGCGAAGACAGGAGCGAAAGATTCCTACTTGACGGGCCGGTGGCCACCCTGACCGGTCACTGTGTCGAAGACATTCTGACCGTCAATGCTGACGCATCTGGGTTCTTTCGAGTTCGTCCCACCCAAGGAGCAATCGCGGCCGCAGTCTCGGGCAACCTCACGCCAAGCGAACGCCACGCCGTAGTCGACGACGCCTGGGCACTCACCGTTGCAGGAGAAATCAGCGCCCCATCCTTCGTTGAGACAGCCCTGGGATTTGTCGACGAAACCGACCTCACGGTCTGGCAAGCACTTGCCGGATCGCTCGGACACCTGAAACGACTGATCGACGACGAACCCAAAAGCGCCTCGCTCTACACCCGAGACGTTGGCACGCTCGCAAACCGTGCTCTGGAACGAATCGGTGTCCAACCAAACGGCAGCGACACCGACCGGGTGCGCGAACTTCGTGCCACGCTCGTTGTGCTGCTCGGAACGGTCGCCGATGACCCCGAGATCATCGCCGCCTCACCGCAGCTGCGTCACCATCGCGATGCCACTTTGGCCACTGCGGCACTGACTGTGGTCGCGCACCACGGCGGACGGTCCGAGTTCAACGAGATTCGCTCCGCTTCGAGACAGGCAACAGACCCTCAAACCGAACAACGGAATCTGCGGGCACTCGCACACTTTCGAGACACCACGCTGATAGATGAACTGCTCGAAGCCATCGTCTCTGGCGAGGTGAGAACCCAAGATGGGCCCTACTTGATCCGCCGTGCTCTGACCAACCAAGAAGTTGGTGGCCACGTCTGGGCCTTCGTGGCCTCGCAATGGGACCTCCTCACAGAACGCTTCCCGAGCAATTCAGTGGCGGGAATGCTCGAAGGGATCGTGATGCTCGATACCAGCGAACATGTCGCGGCGGTAGCCGACTTCCTCGCCGCCCACCCTGTGCCGCAGGGAGCTAAACAAGTTGCCCAGCATCTGGAGCGTCAACGGATCAACGCGGCGTTCCGCTCCCGAGTACAGCAATCGGGCATCGGACTCAAGGTGCAGCGGTAAGCGTGTGGCCCAGGCGGTCCCGCTTGGTCTTGAGGTACCGCACATTTTCGGGGTTCGACTCGATCTCGATCGGAATCCGCTCGATGATCTTGAGGTTGTAATCCTCCAAACCATCAAGCTTCATCGGATTGTTGGTCATCAAGCGCATCGCGGTGATACCCAGATCAACCAAGATGCTCGCTCCCACGCCGTAGGTACGAGAATCAATCGGGAGTCCCTGCGCCTCGTTGGCCTCGACGGTGTCCAGCCCCGCGTCTTGCAACGCGTAGGCGCGAATCTTGTGTCCGATGCCGATACCACGTCCTTCGTGACCCCGCAGATAGACGAGAACCCCGCGGCCTTCCTCAGTGATCTTTCCGAGCGCGGCACGAAGCTGTTGACCACAGTCGCAACGAAGCGACGACAAGATATCGCCGGTCAAGCATTCACTGTGCAAACGGACCAGTGGAGGTGCTCCGCCCTCGACATCGCCCATCACGTAGGCGATGTGCTCCTCCCCATCGGCTACGGACCGGTAGGCGTGGGCCACGAAACTGCCATAGCTCGTCGGTACCCGAGCAGCAGCAAAATGTTCAACAGTCTTTGTGGTTTGAGTCATCACCCTGTGAGGAGCTTTCGAGCTTCATCAACATCTTTTTTGAGCTGTATGGCCAGTTGGTCGATTCCCTCGAACTTACGCTCACTACGCATGAAAGCCACAAACGAGACAGCTACTTGAACACCGTACAGGTCACCGTCGAAATCAATCAGGTGCGCTTCGAGCAGCGACTGCTCTGCGTGCTCATAGAACGTGGGCCGTCGACCGATGTTGATCGCGCAAGGATGGCGACTGCCGTCTGGGAGGTCACACCACCCGGCATACACCGCATCAGCGGGCCATGCCATCATCTTCGTCACCGGGATATTGGCCGTTGGAAAACCGATCAACTGTCCCCGACGATCACCTTCTTGTACCGTGCCGCGCACCTCGTAGGGCCGACCGAGCATCAACGCGGCACGCGCCACATCGCCACCCGCCAAAGCCCGGCGGATCTTGGTGGACGAAACCGGTTCACGAGCCTCGTCACTGTGTTGGATCAACTCCAGGGCGTGCACCTCGAAGCCCCATTCCTCACCGATTTTCCGTAGAGCATCCACGTTGCCGCTGCGACCCCGACCGAAGTGGAAGTCCTCGCCCACAACGATCGCCTTGGCATGAAGGGCGTCAACGAAAACCTGTTCAACAAAAACATCTGGATGGGTACCTGCTCGTTCGGCATCGAAATGGACCACGTAGACGTAGTCGATTCCCTGAGCGTCGATCAGTTCCAGCTTCTGCTCGAGCGTCGTCAGCAAGCGAGGAGCACTGCGAGGCCGCACCACAAGCGCGGGATGGTTGTCGAAAGTCACGACCGCTGAGGCAACATCGAGGCGGTCCGCGACCACGCGAACCATGCGAAATACCTCTTGGTGCCCTACATGCACACCGTCGAAGACACCGATCGTGGACGCGACAGAAATCGCCGCGGGCAATTGATCGTCTTTGTCATGAAGGATTTTCATAGGACTGTTCACAGAGCGGACCCCCAACGGTACAGGGGTTAGGGCGTGCGCGGCGAAGCCACCTCCGAGATCACAACCATGGGCTTGGCGCGTCCTCGGCTCGATCCGTACACGGCTAGAAGCTCGCCAGCAGGATTCACCACAGCCCATGGACCTTCGTCTTGCTCAGCGACCATGAGCACATTCCGTTCAAGCACCTGCCCATAGCTGACACGAACTGCTACTTCGTCGCTGACCACACACACAGTGAGATGCGAGACAGCGTCAAAGAGGGGCCGCAAAACCGGCGAGTCAACACTGCTGGCCTCATCAATGGTGAATCCACCCACCGCTACCCGCCGTAGCGAGCGCAGATGAGCACCTCCCCCCAAAGCGGTGCCGAGATCCGCAGCCAGTGACCTGATGTAAGTGCCAGACGAACACTCAACTGCGCAGCGCCACACCCCAGACTCGCCCGCGACCGGCTCAAGTTCGTAGCGATACACCGCGACCGAGCGAGGACGACGTTCGATTTCTTTACCTTGACGAGCAAGTTCATAGAGCCGCTTCCCGTCAACCTTGACCGCCGAGACCATCGGCGGAATCTGCATGATCGGGCCAACGAAGCTCAACGCCGCAGTGCGCACTTGATCGTCGGTCACTGCGGACATGTCGTGAGTCGCGCTGATCTCGCCATCGGCGTCAAGCGTGGAGGTCTCAACACCCAAGACGATTTCTCCCACGTAAGACTTCGGCAGCTCAGTCAAGAAACGCAACAAACGCGTCGCTTTGCCCACCCCGAGCACCAAAACCCCAGTAGCAGCAGGGTCAAGCGTCCCCGAATGGCCGATCTTGCGAGTTCCCAACACACCGCGACATTTGGCAACGACGTCATGGCTCGTCCAGGTAGCCGGCTTGTCGATAACCGCAACACCATGAGGCCTCAATGCCCTACTGGACGCAGGGTCGGCGTCGTCAGCAGCGTGATCTGGGCTAGGAACCATCGCTTTGCCCGCCGCTGCACCCATCGTTCGACGTGTAGTCGACGCTTCGATCATCGCGCAGAATGCCTTCGATGCGTTCTGCTGAGCGCACAACGGTGTCCGGCCTGAACTCAAGGAGGGGCGTGTGGCGCAAACGGGCTTGGGATCCCACTGCCTTGCGCAGAACGCCGACGTACTCATCAAACGCTTCGGCCGCGGCGGGTTCGGTGTCGCCATCAAGGGTGGTGAACCAAACTACCGCTCGGTACAGAGCCCGATCGACATCCACCGAGGTGATCGAAACCAGATCGAGACGATCGTCGTCGATCAACTCAAGTTCGGAGGCCACGATTCGACGAATCAACTCGCCGACTCGGCCGGTCCGGGTAGCGGCAGCGGGACTAGGCGATGCCCGACGACGACCCCGGACCCCCCTGCGCCTGCTAGCCATCGGTCTAGCTATCGAGGGTGCGCTCGATTTGGCGATTATCGAACGTCTCGATGATGTCGCCTTGCTTCAGGTCCTGGAAGTTCGACAAACCAATGCCGCACTCGTAGCCAGCGGCTACCTCACGGGCATCCTCGGCAAACCGTTTCAACGAGCTGACCTCTCCCTTCCAAATGATCGTGCCCTCACGCAAGAACCGAACCGCCGAACCGCGGGTAATGACCCCGTTCTGAACGAAGCAACCAGCGACCGCACCGACCCTTGGTACACGGAAAATCTCCCTGACTTCGGCTTCGCCGGTGACTACCTCCTCGAACTCCGGGGCCAACAGGCCGACCATGGCGGCTTCGATGTCTTCGAGAAGCTTGTAGATGATTTCGTAGGAGCGGACCTCGACCTTCTCCAACTCAGCCAGTTCACGAGCTTTGCGATCGGGACGGACGTTGAATCCGAGAATTGTGGCGTTGGAAGCCGCGGCCAGCGCTATGTCGTTTTCGGTTATGCCTCCAACCCCACGATGCACGAACCGGATCTTGACTTCGTCACGCTCAAGTTTTCGCAGCGACTCTGTCACCGCTTCGAGCGAACCATTGACATCTGCTTTAACGATCATATTGAGGGTGGCCGCTTCGCCTCGCTGAATTTGCGTGAAGATGTCCTCAAGCCGAGCGCCACCAGAAAGCGCGTGGGCCTCCCGACCCAGACTCGACTGCCGCTGCCAATGTTCGCGAGTGCTAGCAACACGACTGGCTACCTTCTCGCTGGCGGCAACAACGAAATCGTCGCCCGCGTTGGCGACGTCAGATAGCCCAAGGACCTGCACCGGCGTAGACGGGCCAGCCTCCAATACATTCTCGCCGTGATCGTCGAGGAGCGCCCGGACCCGACCCCAAGCTGCGCCAGCGACCATTGGGTCACCAACCCTCAACGTGCCCCGCTGTACCAAGACGCTGGCCACGGGTCCGCGGCCAATATCCAGATTCGCTTCGAGGACCACACCCGTAGCTCGACCGTCGGGGTCGCCGCGAAAATCCTCAACTTCAGCCAACAACAGCAGCTGGTCAAGCAACTCTTCGATGCCCAGGTTTTTCAGAGCGGAGATCTCCTGGAAAATCGTCTCACCACCCCAAGCCTCGGGAACCAACCCGTGCTCGGCAACGCCAGCGATGGCTTTCTGCGGGTCGGCGTTGTTTCGATCAATTTTGTTGACCGCCACCAAGATCGGCACCTCAGCGGCCTTGGCGTGGTTGATCGCCTCAATGGTTTGCGGCATCACTCCGTCGTCGGCCGCCACCATCAATATGACGATGTCAGTGGAGTTGGCACCCCGAGCCCGCATAGCAGTAAACGCCTCATGGCCCGGGGTGTCGATGAAGGTAAGGCGTTTGCCGTCACGTTCGACTTGGTAAGCGCCGATGTGCTGGGTGATACCCCCTGCTTCTCCGTCGACCACGTTGGCGTTGCGGATACGGTCAAGCAGCAAGGTCTTACCGTGATCGACATGACCCATCACGGTGACGACCGGCGGCCGAGAAGGCGCATCGGATCCATCCGCCTCCTCAATGTCGAGCAGTTTTTGCAGCTCGACCTCCTGCTCCTCACCCGGGTCAACCATACGGATCTTGGCACCAATATCTTCGGCAAATAACTCGATCATGTCATCGGACAGCGAATGAGTGGCTGTAAGCATCTCGCCGGCTTGCAAGAGGAAATGAACGACATCGGCAGCGGTGCGATTGAGCTTGGGACCGAGGTCCTGCGCAGTACAGGCCCGTTCAATGACGACCTCGCCTTCTGGCACTGGGGCATCCTCAGGCGTGTAATGCGGCACATCCATTGGCTGGAGCTCTTCGCGGCTACGACGGCGACGACCCTTGCGACGCGGTGGACGCCGACCTTGGTTCGGTCCTCCACGCCCACCAGGACCCCCACGCCCACCGGGGCCGCCGGGTCCACCGGGAACCGCACCAGCACCCGGCACTGACTGACGGGGACCACTGGGACCGCGACCGGCTGGCGAACCGCCAGGCCGCGGGCTACGCGGTGATGTCGACACGCCGCTTGGCGGACGACTGCCAGCGGGCGGGCCACCGAGACGACGACCACCCGCCGGCGGACGTCCGCTAGGTGGAGGCGGAATCGAGCGACCAGTCGACGAACGGGGCGGAGGTGGGATTGGCTTGCCGCTACTGGAAGCCGGAGGTCCGCCTTTGGTTGGCCGGTTGGGGTCTGCTACTAGCTTCTTGACGACCTTTTTGACGACCTTGCGCACCACCGGGGCACCTACTGGAGGCGAGCTAGCTGCTAAGTCTTCGCCACGCTTGGGAGGTGCGGCACTCCCACTTGAGGAGATGACTCGTCTGGGGGCTCCTGCAGACGGAGGCGAGCCCATGGGTTTGTCCTGTTCGGTTGCTGAATCAGGATCTGCCGCCGGCGCAGCTACAGAAGCGCTTGTTGGCGTACTTCCTTTAAGCGCAGCCTGTTTGACCGTTGCGCCTTTGGGCGCAGAAGCTTCGGTGTCGGACTCAACGACTTCAGCATCGGCACTATCATCGGTACCCCCATCAACCTCAGCATCCGCAGCAGTTTCAACAGCCGGTTCTTGACGCTTGGCAGCCTTCTTGGCGGCGGCCTTCTTGGCAGCAGCCTTCTTGGTCGTCTTCGGCTCTTGTTCGGGAGGCTGTTCTTCACGAATCAGACCTTCCCTCCGAGCCTTGCGGCGCACACGGTCCGCTTGCGCGTCAACAATGCTTGAGGAATGGCTCTTTACACCAATCCCCAATGCCTTGGTCAATTCAAGGGTCTCCTTGTTGGTGAGTCCTAGCTCCCGAGCGAGTTCGTATACACGAATCTTTGATGGCACGTTTTGGCGAATATCCTTGAGGTCAGTTATCGAGTTCAGCAGCGCAATTGCGCCACAAGTCGTGGAGTTAGTATCTCTCGTGCGGGCACGCGAACGGTCCGAACAGGCACGACTCCATGAGCCTAGCGATCTCCTCGGTGTTCGCGTCTGCTGATGCCGATCACCTGACAGCTCAGTTCGGGGTGGCCTCGGGCGCTTCGGGGGCAGCTTCATCTGTCGCTGCCGCGGCGGCAGCTTCGGCCCAGGCGTCGGCAGAAACCACCTCACCACCATCGGCTGGCTGCCATACCTGCTCGCCGCTCACGGGATGAATCACCCATTCACCCTCAGCCCACTCAACATCTCCGTAAGCTTCTTCTTCGGCAAGCTGCGACTCAGATTTGATGTTGATTCCCCAACCAGTAAGGCGCGACGCCAAACGGGCGTTTTGCCCTTCTTTGCCGATCGCCAGCGACAGCTGGTAATCAGGAACGATCACTTCACAGTCGCCGGTGGCCTCGTCTGGTCTCACCTCTTTGACCTTGGCAGGCGAAAGAGCCTTCATTACGAACTCTTCGAGATCCTCCGAGTAGGGCACGATGTCGATCTTCTCGCCGCGCAACTCGTTGACTACCTGGCGTACACGGGCACCGCGGGCGCCGACACAGGCGCCTACCGGGTCAACGTTGTTGTCGTTGGACCAGACGGCGATCTTGGTGCGGTGACCTGGCTCGCGGGCACAGGCCCTAATCTCGACAACCCCGTCGGCGATCTCGGGAACCTCGAGTTCGAATAGGCGCTTGATCAGACCTGGATGGGTACGACTAACCACGATCTGCGGTCCTTTGGCCGTATTTCGGACCTCAACGATGTAGGCCTTGACTCGGGTGTTGGAGTCAGGACGTTCGTAAGGGACTTGTTCAGCTTGGGGCAACAGAGCTTCGACCTTGCCGAGATCCAACAGTGTGTAGCGCGCATCCGTTTGCTGGATCATCCCGGTGACAATGTCTCCTTCTCGACCCGCGTATTCCTCATACTTCAACTCGCGTTCGGCCTCGCGAATCCGCTGGGTAATGACCTGGCGGGCAGCCTGCGCGGCGATACGTCCGAAGTCGTCGGGAGTAACGTCAAACTCTTCGCCGACGGGTTCACCTTCTTCGTCAAGTTCCTGAGCAAAGACGCGAAAGTCCATGGTTTCAGGGTCGATCGTGACCCACGCATATTCGTGAGCGCCTGGAATCCGCTTGTAGGCAGATTCCAGCGCGTCAGCCAATGCCGCGAATAGTGCGTCAACGGAAATCCCGCGCTCTGCGGCGAGCGCCTGGAGAGCTTCCATCATATCGGCGTTCATGATGCGGGGGCCTCCCTGGTTGGGGACGAGCCGTCGCGGCTCAAATTCGGTAAACCGTCGGGACGCCCGCTGCCGGGCTTGGGTGTAGGTCCCCAAACAAACACGGTGCGAGCTTTCGATACTTCCTCGTAGCGCAGGCGACACTGACCTTCATCTGTCTGCAAGTCGAACCCACCGTCGTCAGCGCTCAAAAGGGTGCCTTTGAGACGACGAGCACCATCAAGGGTCGGCATCGTCTTGATTTTGATGTTCTCGCCAACGGCACAACGGAAGTGATTCGGTGTGCGTAGTGATCGTTCGAGGCCAGGACTCGAAACCTCAAGCGTGTAACGACCTGGCATAGGGTCCGCTTCGTCAAGCCGTCTGCTCACTGCTCGACTGATGCGTTTTATGTCGTCAATGCCAATTCCGCCCTCAACATCCACAAGCACCCGCAAGACACCGCCGTTGTGTTCCACGTCGTAGAGGTCCACTGATTCGGCCTCAACGATTGGCATCACTAGTTCTCGCACTCGGTCGACGATCACCATTTCTGGACCTCCTCTCGTGTGCGTGGTTTTCAGTAGCTAAAACTCGATCTCCAAGAAAAGAAAAACGTGGCCCTAAGGCCACGCCTCATCCATACGGGACATCGAACGTAGCCTTCAGTCTAACATTTTTCCGTGTTATCGCGTCGCTTTTGGGTCGCTCCGTTTGGACGCACGCCGGATATTCGCAATGGTCACCTTGGCGTTGTTGGCATCGTCGCCGAGCTGAACGAGATTTCGGTCGCGATCTTGTGCCGCGGCCCGACGTGCGGCGGATCGTGTGGACGATGCACGGGCAAGAGCTGCTTGCGCTCCGTGGGTGTGGATGTATTCAGCCCATTCGATCAGCGTGCCGACCATCTCATCTTCGGGAACAACCATCACGTTCTGTCCCTTGACGAATAGGTGGCCCCTCTTGTTGCCCGCAGCGATCCCCAGATCGGCATCTCGGGCCTCCCCCGGTCCGTTTACCACGCATCCCATGACCGCTACCTGTAGCGGAATCTTCTTTTCCCCGAAGGCCTTCATCGCTTCTTGCGCGATCGCGAAGACATCGACTTCGGCTCGACCGCAACTCGGGCAGGCGATCAGGTCAACGTTTTTTCGCTTCCGCAGTCCTAATGTCTCCAGCAGTTGACGTCCCGCTTTAGCTTCCTCGACCGGATCTGCGGTCAACGAGTAGCGGATCGTGTCGCCGATTCCCTCAGCAAGCAAGGTTGCCATACCTGCAGTCGCTTTTAGCGTGCCGATCGGTGGTGGCCCAGCCTCGGTGACACCCAAATGCAGCGGATAGTCGGTGAGGGCAGCCAACTGGCGGTACGCCTCGATCATCAGCGGAACGCTTGAGGCCTTGACCGAAATCTTTATCAAGTCAAAGCCAACCTCTTCCAAGTAAGCGATTTCTTGTTGAGCGGACTCGACCATCGCCTCGGGGGTAACCTTGTTTCCGTATTTGGCGTACAGATCGGGATGCAAAGACCCACCGTTGACACCAATACGAATCGGCACCTTGCGATCTAAGGCCTCGCTGGCGACAAGCTTGATTTGTTTGGGGTTGCGAATGTTGCCCGGGTTGAGTCGTAAGCAATGCACACCAGCTTCGAGCGCTTCGAGGGCTCGGAGGTATTGGTGATGTATGTCGGCCACGATAGGCACCGGCGAGCGCGGCACAATCCGGGCTAAACCTTCGGCTGCGGCCGGTTCATTGCAAGTGCAGCGGACAATATCCGCGCCAGCTGCGGCCAGCGCGTAAATCTGCTGGAGCGTGGCTTCATGGTCCGCCGTCTTGGTAACCGTCATCGACTGCACAGTGATGGGCGCTCCCCCGCCAACTGCGACATCGCCAACCATGATCTGGCGCGTGTCACGACGAGGAAAGCTCTGGTTGAACTCCACAACCTAAAAACCTACCGGTTAGAACGCGGCTATCACGGCTCCGGCTACGCCCGGCAACAACAGAGCCGGTTAGAACGCAGCTATCACGGCTCCGGCAACGCCCGGCAACAACAGAGCGACTTTGGAACCGACGCCATCGTGGTCCACACTTGCAGGATGGCGACGACCGAACCAGCACCACGTCACATGAAGCTTGGCGATGTGGTCAACGATCAATTCCTCGCCGAACCTCGACCGCTGTCGGGGATCCGCGTGCTGGCCGCAGAGCAAATGGCGGCGCTTCCTTTCGCCACTCAACTACTGGCGAGACTCGGCGCCGAGGTCGTAAAGGTTGAGCATCCCGTCACCGGCGAAAGCGGACGTGGATCGAAACCCGCTATCAAAGACCCTGACGGTTTAGACGTGGGCGCTACGTTTCTTCGCAACAACTTCAACAAGCGCAGCGTGGCTATCGACCTCAAATCACCCGAAGGCGTCGAGTTGTTTCTCAAGCTCGCACCAAAATTCGATGTCGTCTGCGAGAACTTCAAGGCCGGAACGGCCAACCGCCTCGGCATCGGCTACGAAGACGTGTCCAGGGGCCACCCGGAGGTCGTCTATCTGTCAGTGTCAGGATTCGGAAACGATCCGGCCTCTCCCTACCTGAATCGCCCCGCCTATGCCTCGGTGGTCGAAGGAATGT
This sequence comes from Acidimicrobiales bacterium, assembly GCA_047516945.1. GTDB lineage: Bacteria > Actinomycetota > Acidimicrobiia > Acidimicrobiales > Aldehydirespiratoraceae > VXYK01. Next base: position 8,227 of record JAKZTU010000371.1, on the reverse strand, counting down.
CCGGGATCTACGAATACAAACGGCACCCGGGAAAGCGCCCGGCCGCAAATCCAGTCGGAGCACTCGGAGACATCAGCAGCGCGCTGTTTGGTGTAATCGGGATTTTGGCTGCCTTACGCCACCGCGAGACCACCGGGCGAGGACAGTACATAGACATAGCCATGCTCGACGCCACCATGGCCATGACCGACATAGTCGCCAATTTCTATTCGATGGGTATTCCCGATGAAGCTGCCAGTGGGGTGGGGATAGTCGAAACCTTCGAGGCCAGGGAAGGGCACTTTGTCCTGCAGATTGTGCGTGAACACCAATTTGAAAAAGTCGCTGAAATCACTGGAAACGAGCAGTGGTGCACCGATGAACGATTAGCTAGCCGCGCCGGATGGCAAGAACACTTCGAGACAGTGCTGCGCCCTGGAATCGAACGTTGGGCCTCGGACAAATCCCACCGAGAAGCAGTAGCCATCCTCTCGCGTGCGGGGATAGCTGCTGGCGAGTCCAACTCAAGCCGCGAAATCGTCGAAGACGAGCACGTCCGGGTTCGCCATATGCTCATCGAGATGCCAAACCAAGGTGGCGATCCAGTACTCGTGCCGGGCAACCCGATCAAGATGTCACGCACCCCCGAAGGCCCCGAAACCAGGGTCCCGTGGTTAGGCGAGCACACTGGCGAAGTGCTCACTAGCGAACTTGACATCAGCGCTGCCGAACTCAGTGACCTGCGAACCCGCGGAATCATCAGGTAAAACAACGTCATGGACTTTGAGTTCACCCCTGAACAAAAGACCTTCGCCGCCGAAGTGACCGAATTCCTTGACGCCAACGACGACCCGGAAGTCTTCGACGTAAGCCGTGAGAACATGGCACAAATCGTTGATACGCCGAAACGCCGAGCCTTCATGAAAAAGCTCGGACGCAAAGGCTGGCTGGGAATCACCTGGCCCGCAGAATACGGCGGATCCGACGGCGAAGGCGTCTACGAGTACATCCTCAACGAACAACTCGCAAGCCGCGGTGGACCCCAAATCGGCAAAGGCGTCGGCATCATCGGGAAGACCCTGATAGCCCACGGCTCAGATCGTCTAAAGCAGGAGTTCCTGCCCCAAATTCTCGAGAACGACGTTGAATTCGCGGTCGGTTATTCGGAACCCGACGCGGGTTCCGACGCTGCGGCCATGAGACTCAAGGCCGAACGAATCACCAGCGACGCAGGAGAAAACGGCTGGTTACTCAACGGTCAAAAAACTTGGACGACATCTGCACACTTCGCCGAGTGGTACTGGGTAGGCGCCCGCACCGACCCCGACAACAAGCACATGGGGATCACCTTGATGCTCGTGCCGCTCGACCAAGAGGGGATCAGCATCACCGCCATTCACACAATGGGAGACGAGCGCACCAACGAAGTATGGTTCGATGACGTTTTCGTAAGCGATGACTATGTCGTGGGCCAGGTCAACTATGGCTTCCGCTACATCAGCCAAGCCCTCGATCTAGAACGCTTCACCCTGTTCACGATGTCGCCGATTCTGCAGCGGCTTGAAGTTCTCACCGACTACGTGAAGACCGCCGAACGCGACGGAGAGCCGTTGCGTGACGACCCCCGGATTCGGGCGCAGTTGGCCCAGCTTCACACCGACGCCGAAGTAGCACGGGTAATGGGGCTGAAGTTCGTTGCCGAGGCAGTCAAGGTTGAGCACAGCGTGCGCGCAGGTAAGGAGGGCTTCCAGCCTCCAACCGTGGAAGCCTCGGAGTACAAACTCTTCGCCACCGAACTGTCGAGACGTTTGGCGGATGCCGCCATGAACATTGCTGGACCTGGATCACAACTCAGGATCAAGACTCACGACGCGCCGATGGAGGGACGCTCCGAGTCGACTTACCGCTACACCGTGATTGACACCATCGGCGGTGGTTCCTCGGAAATCCAGAAAAACATCATCGCTCGCCGCGGCCTTGGTCTCCCCAAGAACTTCTGAAATGCCCCCAGACCCTGATATGGCAGCGTGGTGACCACCCTCGGAGCACTCGAAGATGTGCGCGTCCTTGACTTCGCGTCGGTCGGACCCGGAGCGCGCGCCTCGCGCATCCTTTCCGATTATGGTGCCGAGGTCATAAAACTCGGCCCGGTCCCAAGCAAACAAGCAACCCGGATCGTGCCTCCCCACTACGCCTACTCGGGGCACCGTCTGATGAAACGTGCTCTACTCGATTTGAAGTCGGTCGAGGGCCGCGAGGCTTTCTTGGCATTGGCTGAGGGGGCCGATGTAGTGCTGGAGAGCTTTCGTCCCGGTGTGGTCGATCGGCTCGGCATCGGCTACGAGGCTGTCAGGAACGTCAACTACAAAATCGTCTACTGCTCAACCAGTGGCTTTGGTCAAAGCGGTCCCCGCAGCAGTTGGGCCGGGCACGACGTCAACTATCTGGCCCTGTCCGGCTACCTGGACTGCACCGGGCGCCGCGAAGATGGATCACCACCGCTCCCCGGTGCCACCGTGGCCGACATCGCCGCAGGGGGGATGCACGCGGTGATGGCGATCATGGCGGCGTTGTTGCGGCGCACCAAGACCCATGTGGGCGAATACCTCGATGTGTCCATAGCCGATGGCGCATTCGGACTCATGTCTTTGTATGCCGACGAGTACCTCGCCACCGGCACCGAACCCGGCCCGGGTCACTACATCCTCACTGGACGCTACGCCTGTTACGACATCTACACCTGTGGTGATGGCCGTCATCTGTCAATAGGTGCAATCGAGCCCCAGTTTTGGCGCAATCTGTGCACGCAACTCGGCCTTGAGCAATACGCCGACAGCCAGACCGACGACGACCGTCAGGACGAAATCCGCGCCGCCATTTCCGAAGTTCTAGCCACCAAGACCCGGGATCATTGGGCAGCCCAACTGGGCCCGGCCGACTGTTGCGTGGCCGCGGTCAACACGGTGGCCGAGGCAACCTCAGATGAGCAGTACCGTGCGCGGGGTCTCGTCGTCGAAGCCGAACATGTTAGCGAGGGCAGATTCCGCCAGACCGGTCCGGTGTGGGCCGGCACCACCCAAGTTGACGGCGCATACCCGCTGCCAGACAGCGGTGTGACCGACACAGCCGCACTGCTGGTCACCGCTGGCTACGCCGACACACTTATCTCCGAACTCATCAGCAAAGGAGCAATCGCGTGACTGAACCCGCCGCCACAGGACTGCCTGAACATATTGGTGCTCTGATAGGGAAGGCTCAGTACCTTGAGACCGCGACCTTTCCGGTCGAGCGGAGCTACGCGTACAACACCTTGTCGGCCACCGAAAATGGCAATCCCCTCTACTGGGATACCGAAGTTGCGAACCAATTGACGGACGGGATGACCATGCCTGTCTCGACGCTCTCGCTGTGGATGCGGCCACATCGTTGGGAACCCGGTGCCGCACAGGAGCAGGTAGCACTAAAAACTCACTTCGACCTCAAAGCACAACTCGATCTGCCCGAAGCAATCATGAGCGACAACACCCTGATTCTTCACGAACCAGTTCGACCTGGAGACGTGATCAGCCACCATCAGGTGCTTCGCTCTATTAGCGATATCAAGACCACCAAGCTGGGAACCGGGCGTTTTTGGGTGATCGACGTGGAATACCACAATCAAGACGGAGAACTTGTCGGCATCGAGTCGTACACCGGTTTCGGCTACAAGCGTTCCAATGAGGTGAACTGATGAGCCAGCACACCAGCCCAGCCACAAACAACACAGGGACAGACAACACGGCCACATACAACACAGGGACAGACAGCATCTCACTCGATCAAGCGTCAGCCGGGACCGTGCTCCCAACCCTTGGGTACGACGTCAGCGCAACCACCGTGGTACTGGGCGCGCTAGCGAGCCGCGACTGGAGGCCCATGCATCACGACTACAAGTTCGCCACCGAACGCAACGGCACACCCGACATATTCCTCAACACCCCCAATCTGGCCGCCTGGTTCGAGCGTTTCATCACCGATTGGACCGGCCCCCGAGGCCGTATCGGTCGAATGACCTTCCGTATGCGCGATTCGGTGTACCCGGACGACCACATGGTCTTCGCCGGAACAGTGAGCGGCACCGAAATTGACGAATCCGGCTGCGGATGGGCCGGCATTGACATCTCAGTGACTGTTGGTGATCGGCTGTGCTGTACATGCACGGCCCGTGTGGCTCTTCCCACCGACAGAACCGACAACCCTTGGGCACGAAAAAGCGAAGATTGGAAACCCTGATGCTGGACCTTGACTTCACAGAAGAGCAAGAGATGTTGCGCGAGATGGTGCGCGGCGTCTGTGCACAGCTGTCACCGATCGACACGGTGCGTGAACTCGAAGACGATGCCACCGGCGTAGCCCTCGGATTGTGGGAGCAATTCGGCGAATTGGGAATCTGTGGCCTGATGCTGCCCGAGGAGTACGGCGGGTCAGCCATGAGTCTGCTGGAAGGTGTGGTGCTCTACGAGGAACTGGGCCGTTCGCTGGCACCGGTCCCCCATTTTGTTAGCTGCGTGTTGTCCGCCGGGGCGATTCTCGAGTCGGGAAGCGGCGAGCAACACGCTTCGCTCTTGACCGGCATCGCCACAGGCGAAACGATCATCACGCCAGCATGGCTCGAACCTGATGGCGGCTACTCACCGAGAGGTGTGCAACTCAGCGCCGCCGTCGACGGCAGCGACTTCGTGCTCAACGGGTCCAAAATGCACGTCTACTTCGCCAGCGTTGCCGATCAGCTACTGGTGTTGGCCCGCACCGGCACCGCCGATACCGAGGTCGACCTGTTCTTGGTCCCCACCGATACCGAAGGCTTGACTCTCGACCAGCGGATGTCGATCTCATCGGACACCCAATACCGAGTCGATTTCGATGAAGTTCGGATCCCCGCAGCAAATCGGCTTGGCGACGCCGGCAGCGGATGGGCCACATGGGACACGGTAATGCACCAAGCGGTGATCTTGGCTTCCGCTCAGGCTATGGGCGGCGCAGACTATGCGCTTGAGACCACCGCGCAGTACGCCAAGGACCGCGAACAATTCGGCAAAGCCCTAGCCGAGTTCCAAGCCATCTCGCACTACCTTGCCGACGCCAAAACCGAACTCGACGGAGGCAAGATTCTCGTCTACGAAGCTGCCTGGGCCCAATCTGTCGGGCACGACATCTCCCGGCTCGCGCCAATGGCCAAGTTGTTCAGCAACAAGGTGTACCGCGACATCACAGCCATGGCCCAGCAGATCTTCGGTGGAGTCGGATTCACCCTCGAATACGACATCCAGCTCTACTTCCGGCGAGCTAAACAACTCCAGCTGAGTTGGTGGGACAAACAAACCTGCGAAGATCGCGTAGCCAACTCGATTTTCGCATAGCGATGCTGATCTTGAGCGGTGAGCTCAAGCAACTGGAGGCGAATCTTCGACAATGACGGTGTCGGAACTTGAGCGGCCAAACACTTCTGGAGCGTAAATCTCCTCGGCTTTGGCGGGGGGCACCACGAAGGTTCCGGGAGTGGTTGCCCGGGCGACATAGCTGTATTCGTGGGTACCGGCCCACAGATAAGACGAAAATGCCTCGGTCCGGTCGTCGCGTAGGTTCTGGTGTTCATACCAGGTCCACCGCCACCAATAGTCAGCGGCGTCGGTACGGGGCGCCTCGATCTCGCCGGTCACCGCCAACGCGGGGTTTAGGGCTTCGAAGCCTGCGGGCAGCGGATCAACCAAAACCATGTTGGTACGTCGGCTGTCGTTGACCATCGTCAGCTTGACCCGCACCTCGGCTCCAGCCACGACATGGACCACACCATCAGAATCGACCCAGACGTCCTCGGGATCGTCGACCGCCTCATAGCTGCGCTGCACCACAAAGCCACGATCCAACGGATCCAGGTTGAGGTCTGTGGGAGCGTAACGAAGCCCAAGACGGTAGTAGAGACGGCCATCGCCATCACTTTGGACGGTCAGATCGGCGTCGCCCCCCTCGATCAGTTGCGCCATCGGAACCAAAGTGGAGGCACGGTCGGTGCTACGGCCAGTGAATTCGTGTTCCGCCACGTATTGGTCGCCAAGCCAGACACGGGCCACAAAGTCCGGTTCAACCGCTTCGAAAGTCTCGAAGTATCTGTCGAGGGCGAGCAGGATGAACGAGTTCTCCTGGACATTGTTCCAACGTCCCTTGACCTGGTTCGCCAACAGCCCGGCCACGACCTTGGGTATCAGGTCTGAATCCGGGGCCATGGTGATCAAAGCGTCGAGCACGATGCCATCGGTTCGGCGATCTGAAGCCAGGATCAAGTAGGCGTCTTCGCCATAATCGGTGACGAACGTGGCCGCTTGTGCCGTCTCGGTGACTCGATTGTTGAAGACACGCTCGATGTCGGCTTCGATGTCGGCATCTCCAACCACGGGCCATATCCAAGCCAACGCGTCCATCTCAAGATCCGCACCCCGACGGTTCCAGAGGTCACGAGCCGCGCCCGGGTCCCGGTCACCGTCGAGAGCACGCACATGCAGTGCGTATGCCAACAGCATGTCTTTAGATTTTCTGCTGTAGTCAGATGAGATCCGGTCTTCGATGTCGCGCAAGTAGCCGCGACCGTTGTCCATCACTTCAGCGGAGACGGTGAAGCCAGCGCTTTCAGCTGTCACCAGCGCGTGCATCGCCTGAATCGACGGGTACGGGTACGAAATACCTTTTCGCGCCCACCATCCGAAACCGCCGTCACCATGCTGCAGCGCAGCCAACTCAACTATGTCGCTGCGCACAATAGCGTCGAGTTCCGCTGGAGTAGGCAATCCTTCAGCTTCGAATGCTCCGAGCACGTCTCGCAACGCAGAGATGGCGAGGATGCGACTGGCGTAGGCATCCGCGCTGGCGTAGCGGTATTCCGAAAGATACAAAACCGCGTCGGTCAGGGTCTGCAGAGCCGTTGACGAGGTGTTGACTTCCAGTCCTCCGAACTGGGAGAACACATCTTGAGGTTCAACAAGGGAATAGCTCACGACTCCAGAGTCCAGAACCCCGTAGGTAGCGAACGCCTCGCTAGTAGCGGGCGTGTAAACAGGCAAGGAAACCTCTTGAGCATCAGCGTTGTCACCCGAGATGGCTGCGACGCGGAAACGAGCGGTGCCGACAGAACTTGTGGAGGCACCGAAGCGAACCTCGACCCGGTCGTTGGCCGGCACCGTGATTCGGCGCCCAGCGGATCCTTCAAGGTTCAGGTTGGCGCTCTGTACCACCACGTCAACCTCCGCGGGCGAATCGGTCTGGTTCTGCACCACGATCGGGAGTTCGAAACGGTCACCGAAGTTCAAGAACCTGGGCGCAGATGGCCGAACCTGCAGCGGCAATCGTGCGGTAATGGCAGATTCTGCCGAACCGAAGCGTTCGGCACCATCGACCGCTATAGCCATCACCCGGTAGCGGGTGAGGTTGTCGGGTAGATCGAACTCGACGGTGGCAAGACCGTTGGCATCGGTTGTGACATCTGGATCAAACAGGGCCAGCGCATCAAGGTTCTGGCGTACCTCAACTTGAAGTCCTTGCGCACTGAGGCTGGTGCGCCGAGCTGAACCCGCAGTATCAGAATCATCGGCCATAGACTCTTCGGCCATATCGTCGCCATCTCCTTCGGGCGACTCTGCCATCACAGCCATAGCGACGGTGGTGGTAGCGACCGCTTCGTCGCCACCTCCCTCACCGCCGATGGAATCAAGCAGCAGCTGCGGGTTCTCAAGCAGAATGCTGCCTCGTCCTCGCCGTGTTCCCAGGTAGACATCTAGCGACCGGTAAAAAACCTCAAGTGGGTCAACAAGTTCGTAGCCCGAAAGGGCCAGCACAGCCTCGTCAACCACGACCAACAACACATCAGCATTGTCGACCGGTTCGCCATCAGCATCGTTTACTTGCACTGTCACGGCAGTGGTGGCGCCCGGCTTCACGCTCGCTGCCGCGGGCGTGGCGGTGACCGCAAGGGCTCGCTGAGCGGGGGGCACACGCAAGCGGATCTGCCCCGAGGCATAGGCGGGACGGTCAGCAACATCTTCCAGCACGGTGCCGTCATCTGCGGTGCGTGGGGTGGTGCCGACGATCTCGACTTGCAGCGTGAGTTCTGGAACATGATCGTCGCTGATCGGTACTGCCAGTACCGCGGCGTGATCGGTGATCTCAAAGGTGCGCAGTTCGACTATCTCGTTGCGTGCGATGACCAGCAGACCAGTTC
>JAKZTU010000370.1:0-4704 GCA_047516945.1 Acidimicrobiales bacterium | reverse complement strand
CGGTGCCCGCTTCGACGACCGAGTCACCGGCAAACTCGACGGGTTCGCTCCCGAAGCCAAGATCATTCACGTCGACATCGACCCCGCCGAACTCGGCAAGGTTCGCCAAGTCGACATCGGGATACAGGGCGACTGCCGACTTGTCATCGAAGACCTGATCGCGGCGATGCGCGAGATAGGCGGGGCAGAAGCGCAAGCTGATCGCAGAGCCTGGCGCTCAACCATCTCAGGTTGGCAAGAGAAGTTTCCGCTCGTCTATGAGCAGTCTGAGCTCGGTGAACGACTCAAGCCGCAATATGTGCTTGAAGAGCTGCGCGACAACAACCCGGCCGACACCATCGTCACTTCAGGTGTGGGTCAGCATCAGATGTACGCCAGCCAGTATTGGCGCTTCGATTACCCCTACACCTGGATCAACTCCGGCGGACTGGGCACGATGGGTTTCTCCATCCCCGCGGCCATAGGCGCCAAAGTCGGCAAACCCGACCGCAGGGTTTGGGCTGTCGACGGCGACGGTTGCTTCCAGATGACCGCTCAGGAACTCGTCACCGCCTCGGTCGAAGACATCCCGATCAAGGTCGCTCTGCTCAACAACTCGTATTTGGGCATGGTCCGCCAGTGGCAGGAGATGTTCTACGACGAGCGGTACAGCGAGGTGTACCTGTCGGAGCAGACCCCGGACTACGTCAAGTGGGCTGAAGCGATGGGTTGCGTCGGTATCCGGGTGGAATCCCCCGAAGAAGTCGCGCCGGCCATCACCAAGGCCAACGAAATCAACGATCGTCCAGTAGTGGTCGAGTTCCGAACGGACCCCCGTGAGAATGTCTTCCCCATGGTTCCGCCGGGCAAAAGCAACTCCGAACTCGTGGTTGACCCGAGCCAGCAGGGGTTGGAGCGATGAGCGATCCAGATCGGTTCCATACGATCGTCACGACCGTGGAGAACAAGCCTGGCGTTCTGGCCCGCGTGTCGGGGCTTTTTGCACGCCGAGGGTTCAACATTGAATCGCTGGCTGTGGCCCCCACCGACGATGAGCGCTTCAGCCGCATCACCTTCACGGTTGATGTCGAATCAGCGCCTCTTGAGCAGGTAGTGAAGCAGCTCAACAAGCTCATCAATGTGGTTGAGATCCAGGAGTTGCCGCCAGAGGACTGTGTATCGAGAGAGTTGATGTTGGTGACCGTCGCTGCTGGGGCACACAAGCGACGAGAACTGATGGAACTCATTGATGACTGGCGGGCGTACGTATTGGCAGAAAACACCGAGAGAATAATGCTGTCGTTCTCAGCTCGTACGGCTCGGCTAGATGAGTTCGAGGAATGTCTGCGACCCTTCGGGATTGTGGAACTTCAGCGAACCGGACGGGTAGCGCTCCCAGCGCTCGACTGACCGAACACAGAGAAACAAACACCGAACACAAAGAGAGGTTTCGCGGTGGCGAACATCTACTACGAAAAAGACGTTGATCGTTCTCAGATCCTCAACCGAAAGGTTGCGGTGCTTGGATACGGCTCGCAGGGGCACGCCCATGCACTCAACCTGAAAGAGTCGGGGGTCGACGTGAGGGTCGGCCTTCGTGAGGGCTCATCGTCGGTTGCCAAAGCGCAAGCCGCCGGACTCGATGTGCGTTCCATTGCTGACGCATGTGCTGAAGCGGATGTGGTCATGATGCTCATGCCCGACACCGAAATGGCCGCCATCTACGAAACCCATGTTGCCCCCAACCTTGCCGCGGGTGACGCATTGTTCTTCGCCCACGGATTCAACATCCGCTTCGATCTGATCGAACCCGCTCCCAACCTTGATGTATGCATGGTCGCCCCCAAAGGCCCGGGCCATCTGGTGCGCCGCACCTACAGCGAAGGTGGCGGAGTGCCGTGCCTCATTGCTGTTGAACAAGACGCCAGCGGTTCGGCCAAGGAGCTTGCATTGGCCTACGCGGATGCCATCGGCGGTGCCCGCGCTGGGGTGATTGAAACCACCTTCACCGAAGAAACCGAGACCGACCTGTTCGGCGAGCAGGCCGTGCTATGCGGCGGTACGACACGGTTGGTGCAGGCCGGTTTTGAGACTCTGATCGAAGCTGGTTACCAACCTGAGGTTGCCTACTTCGAGTGTCTCCATGAGCTGAAGCTCATCGTCGACTTGATGTATGAGGAGGGAATCGCGGGCATGCGCTACTCAGTGTCCGACACAGCTGAGTGGGGCGATCTGAGCTGCGGTCCGAAGGTCGTAGACGACCGCGTCAAAGCCACCATGAAGACGCTCCTCACCGAGATCCAGGACGGAACCTTCGCCGCGAACTGGGTGGCCGAGAGCCGCTCGGGTCGTCCCAACTTCCTCGCTTTGGAAAAGGCCGGCCACGATCACCCGATTGAAGTTGTGGGCAAGGAACTTCGCGCCATGATGCCGTGGATCTCTGCCGGCAAACAGTCAGTTGCCGAAACCTCCGGCGGTCAGGGCATGTCCTGACCCATCCCAGAGCCGCCATGGCGCGATCAGGGAAACAGGCCTTGCAATAGTTGGTAGGCGATAAGCGCGCAGAAGTAGAGGACGGTCCCCGGGAACCCCCAGAAGACAGCCCAACCCAACCAGCGGATCCACCTGGGTCGATCGGCGAAACGGCGATGGTGGTACGCGGCTTCGAGGGCCTGGATTTCTTGGTTGGGCTCGACTCCGTGGTTCAACAGTTCACGTGCATCCTCGGCTACTTCTTCGCGCACAACTACCCGGAACCCTGGGTCAGTCACAAGATGAGGAGCGATCGAGTGAGCAGGGTCCGCCATCACCGCTCCTTCCAGACCTGCGTCTGTAAGCATGGCCACTGCCAAATCAGCGTCGAACTTCGAGTTGTACTCCCCGACGATGCTCATGCCTGATAGTGGTTCCATCCTCAGAAGTCTGGCACCGCAGCATGGCAAAGCGGCACCTGACCATCGGAGATGTTGCAGATTCCGGCGATCTGATGACTATCGTCACCTCAGATGACCACGGCTATCAGAGTCCGCGAGCTCACCAAGTCTTATGGGAATCTGCGTGCCGTCGATGGCGTCAGCTTTGACGTCGCTGAGGGCGAGGTCTTGGCGATCTTGGGCCCGAACGGCGCGGGCAAGACAACCACCGTTGAGATTCTCGAAGGTCACCGCAGCCGTGACGGTGGTGACGTGTCGGTCTTGGGAACTGATCCTGATCGCGGCGGGCCCCGTTTTCGGAACCGCATCGGGATCGTGTTGCAGGCCGCCGGGGTTGACCGCGAATTGTCGACTCGTGAGGCACTTGAGCTTTACGGTGCGGCGTACTCGAACCCGAGATCGATCGATGAACTGATCGAACTTGTGGAGTTGACAGACAAGGCCGACGATCGGATTGTTTCGCTTTCTGGCGGTCAGCGTCGCCGGGTGGACTTGGCACTTGGTTTGATCGGCAATCCCGAACTGATCTTTCTTGACGAGCCCACCACAGGGTTCGATCCGCGTGCGCGCCGTCGCAGCTGGGATGTGATCTCCAATTTGACTTCGCTTGGCAACACCATCGTGTTGACCACGCATTATCTCGACGAAGCCGAGTACTTGGCTGACCGGGTAGCGGTGATGTCGAAGGGACGGATCGTCGCGGACGGCACACCGGCAGAACTCCGAAAAAGCGTGCAGTCCGATACCAAAATTGCCTTCGACCTGCCCCGGCTCGACGAGCCTTTGTTGGGGTTGCTGGAGCCGCTGGCCGGTCGAGGCCGGGGTCGTGGTCGCCGGGTCGAGATCCTGACTCCCGCTCCCACTGCCGATCTCGCTCACGTAACGAGTTGGGCCATGCAACAGGGAATTGAACTCGACGGCCTAACCGTCGAATCAGCCGATTTGGAGGATGTGTACTTGAGTCTCGTGGGCGAAGACGAGAAACCCGAAGATTCAGAGGATTCTGGGGCGCGCTGATGGGAGAGCGTTTTGGTGCGGGTCGCGTTTCGCTTGTTGTGCGGCATATACGTGCCCAGAACAGGATCTTCTGGAGGGTGCCGATTGGTGCCTTCTTCGCGCTCTTCCTGCCAGTGATGATGTTGGTGTTGTTTGTCGCTTTGTTCGGTTCGGATACCTACACCACCGAATATGGCGAGGTCTCGCGGGCACAGTTCTACACACCTGCATTGGCTGTGTTCGCGGTCGCCAGCGCGACCTTCACAAACCTTGCCATCAATCTGTCGATTCGTCGTGATGAAGGGATTTTGCGGAGGGTCCGAGGCACTCCGCTGCCTCGGTGGATCTATTTGGCAGGCGTCATTGGTTCGTCGGTCTATATGGCTTTGTTGGGCACTGTGGCGGTGGTGACGCTCGGAGTGGTGGCCTACGGCGTCAACATCGAAATGGCGAAGCTTCCGGCGATGCTGGTGGCGCTCGTGTTGGGTGCGACGGCGTTCGCGACTTGGGGGGTTGCGATGGCGGCTCTTGCCCGAAGTGCTGCGGCAGCGCCTGCGGTGGCCAACGCAGTGATCCTGCCGATGGCGTTCGTGTCCAACGTCTTTGTCTCATTCGAGGGCGAAGCTCCAGCGTGGTTGCTGTTGGTCGGTGACATTTTCCCACTGCGCCACTTCGTGATCTCCTTTGGTGAAGCGATGAGTCCCTTCAGCGAGGCACCTGCTTTCCTTCCAGAACGTCTGGCTGTGCTGGTGGCGTGGACTGTTGTCGGTGCTTTGGTTGCCTGGCGCAAGTTTCG
>JAKZTU010000369.1:0-15182 GCA_047516945.1 Acidimicrobiales bacterium | reverse complement strand
GACGTACGCAACGCCGCGGCGCTCAACTCGAGTATCGGATAATGACCAAACCGCAGCCTCGCCGACCGAAACACGCACCTAACGCGTCCGGTGGCCAGTTCGCGGCTAAACCCAAACCCGCCATCGACAACGGCGACGCATCAGTCACGTTGCACAACGATCTGCCTAGCGAACACCGAGTTGAGCCGTCGGAACGGACACAACGCTTGCACGACAAGCATCTAGCCGACACCAGAGAAACCGAAGCGTTGGTGTTGATCAAAGCGATAACGCCTATCAGCGACCCGCCCCGAAATCTGCGCGTTCAGCCACACGCTACGTAGCAGAGCGCCCAGATTTCGCAGAAACAGACGCCAGTTGGTCTACGGATTGGCGGGCATGATAACTCGAACGGGTCAGCGGGGAAGCCTCCACATGTGCGATTCCCACCGACTCGCCGAAGCGTTTCCATTCGTCAAACACTTCAGGCTGCCACCACTGGGCTACTGGCAGATGGTGAGATGTCGGGCGCAGGTACTGGCCAATGGTGACAATGTCGACACCAACCGCGGCCAGGTCTATGAGGGTCTGGCGGATCTCGCTGTCGCGCTCCCCCATCCCCACGATGATCGACGACTTGGTGGTCAAACCAGCGGCTTTGGCGCGGGCCAGAACTGAGAGACTGCGGGCATAACCGGCCGACGGGCGCACCGCGCGTTGCAACCGCGCCACCGTTTCGATGTTGTGGTTGAACACGTCGGGCTGCGCATCAAACACCTTTGTCAGCGATTCGCTAGATCCTTTGAAGTCCGAAACCAGAGTCTCTACCCGACATTGCGGTGTGCGCTTGCGGATCGCGGCAACGACATCGGCAACGGCGCTGGCGCCACCATCTTCAAGGTCGTCACGGGCGACCATTGTGACGACAGCATGACGCAGAGCCATCAACTCGACCGCCTCAGCCACACGGGTCGCCTCATGAGGATCTGGCGCCTCGGGATGCCGCGTGTCGATCAAGCAGAACCCACAAGCTCGAGTGCAACGATCCCCAAGGATCATGAAGGTGGCCGTGCCGTCGTTCCAGCATTCGGAAATATTGGGGCAACCCGCTTCTTCGCACACGGTCACGAGTCCGAGTTCACGCATCGTGGACCTGATCCGGCGATACTGCGGTCCAGGATCGAACTTCACCCGCATCCACTCAGGCTTGCGCGCGCGCAACCGCACGGGGTCGTGACTGGTGGCCCCCGCTTGAGCAAGTCGTCCAAGCAACCGCACCGATGTGCCATCAGCCTGTGTCGCAAATTCCTGCGGTGAGGACGCTGGTCCAGTGATTGCCGGGGTGGGATCCTCAGATTGGTAACCGACTCCAGAACGCCCAACCGGTGTGCCTGCGCCCTCGCCGCGAGTAAAGGGAGCAAGGTCAGTCTGTTTGGTCCTGAACCCGACCCCGGCGCGGTCAACTGATCCGTGTTGAGCGAACACAGCCACCGCCCGTTGCGTGAACACCTCGACCATCTCAGGCATCGAAACGTCAACACCGAGCGCGGCCAGCGAGGTAACACCCTTGTCGGGAATGCCACACGGAACGATTCGCTCATACCAGCTCAAGTCCGGGTCAACGTTGAGCGCCACCCCATGCATGGAGCGTCCCCTGGCTATCCGCACCCCGATTGCCGCTATCTTCTGGGGCCGTTCTCCGGTGGGATCCACCCAGACGCCGGTACAGCCTTTGATACGCCCCGACTGCACACCAACATCGCCGAGCGTTTCAATCAACAACTGTTCAAGCGATGACACATACGCGGCGGTGTCGGCCATACCGCCGCCGCGGCGCCCTGGCACATCAACAATGGGATAAGCAACAAGTTGACCGGGGCCGTGGTAAGTCACGTCGCCTCCCCGATCCGCCACAAGCAACTCCGCACCGAGCGACTCAACGTCGGCGAGCAGATGCTCAGCCGGCGTACGGCGACTCATAGTCACTACATTGTGATGCTCCAACAACAGCAGATAGTCGTGTTGGCGATTGACGAACAACGACCGTTGCAACGCGAGCGCATCTGAATAAGCAACCCGTCCCAACCAGCGGACCCGCAGTGTCCGCTCGGCCAAAACCGAACCGTTCAGCACCAACGCGCTCAGCGGACCTCCGCCTCCCAGTCGCGAGTCTCAATGATCTCTTTGACTCGGTGAAGGAACGCCGCGGCATAGGCGCCATCGAAAGCGCGGTGATCCCAGGCCATCGCCAACACCCCAACCGAATGAATGGCGATCGATTCGTTGCCGTAAGAATCAGTGACCACAACCGGTTTTCGTGCCACACCGTCGGTTGACAAAATCGCCACCTGAGGCTGGTTGATGATCGGGAACTGCATCATCGTGCCGTACTGACCGGCGTTAGTCAGCGTGAAAGTGCCACCGGACAGCTCGTCGGGCATCAACTGCCTGGTACGCGCTCGGCTGGCGACATCCACAATATCTCGAGCGATTTGTCGCAGCCGCTTGCCCTCAGTGCCCTTGATTACCGGTGCCAGTAAGCCGCCAAAATCGATGTCGACAGCGATGGCAAGGTTGACCTCATCATGGATGACTAGATGGTCACCCCCGAAACTGGCATTGAGATGCGGGTATTCACGCAAGGCATCAACGACAGCGCGCGCAATGAACGGCAAGTAGGTGAGGCTGAATCCCTCCTCTGCCTTCCAACCAGATTTGATCGCTTTGCGCACTTTTTCGACACCCTCATAGTCGATTTCCATGGCCGTGAGCACGTGTGGCGACGCGCTCTTCGACATCACCATGTGTTCTGCAGTGCGCTTGCGAATGTTGTTCAGCACGACGACCTTGTCACGCGTGCCTACCTCGGTCGATGGGGTCGCAGTCGTGGCCGGTGGCGTCTTGACCACGGCTGACGGAGGCGGAGGCGTTGCCGGCTCGGATGGCCGCTCGGCGACAGGCGGGGGCAGAGCCGATTCTGGAGGACTCTGTGGTGGCGCTGCGGACGCGGCAGACGCTCCCGAACGGATCACCGCTTCGACATCAGCTCTGGTAATGCGGCCACCTATGCCTGTGCCGACAATCGTTGAGGGATCGAGTCCGTTGTCGGCTACCAACCGACGCACAACCGGAGACATGAGCGAACTCGGTTTCTCGCGCTCTGAGGATTCATCGACTGGCGACCCCGCCGGCGTCTCCGCATCAGGAGCAGCCGCGACTCCCGTTGGCGGCGGAGGCGGTGGCGGCAGAGTCGAAGACAGAGGTGTCTGTGCGCTGGGGGTTTCCTCCGGTTCAGGCTCAGGTTCCGGTTGGGGCTTCGGCTCAGGTTCAGGCTCCGCGAAAACCTCGGGTTCTGCCGGGGCCGGGACGAAAGCAGCATCGCCGATCTGGGCAAGAACTTGTCCAACCTCTACCAGGTCTCCCTCGTTGGCGAATATCTCGATCAATGTGCCAGCAATGGGCGACGGAACTTCTGAATCAACCTTGTCAGTGGAAACTTCGAAGAGGATCTCATCCATCTCCACGTGGTCACCGACCTGTTTGAACCAGCGGGTGATCGTTCCCTCGGTGACTGTTTCCCCCAACTGGGGCATGGTCACGTCAGCCATCAAGTCCTCTTCTCATCATCTTCTGATTCATCTCATTCGTCTCGTTTCACCTACCGGCAACAGTTTGCATCAACCATGAAGCGAACGCCCGGTCAACGACAACACAGATTCTCCAAAGAGTTCGCTCATCGTGGGGTGCGGTTGTATGAAAGCAGCCACATCGTCAACGGTCGCCTCCCAATTGACAGCAAGGTACGCCTGACCAAGCTGCTCGGTGACCCAGGGTCCAACCATGTGAACGCCCAGTATTCGCCCTCCGGTGCCGTCAGCTTGCTTCTCGGCGATGACCTTCACGATGCCGTCGGTGTCGCCAACAATCTTGGCTCGACCGTTGCCAATGAAACGCAGCGACGAAGTCACAACCTCGTGGCCCGCCGCGATCGCTGACTCCTCCGTGTGCCCGGCGAACGCCACCTCAGGATGGCAATATATGCACCACGGTGTTCCGTGGTGATCCAGCGGAGCGGGTTCTTCGCCCAACGAATCAGTGACCGCCAACATTCCTTCGGCAAAGGCCACATGGGCCAGCTGTGGTGTGTCGATCAGGTCACCAACCGCCCAAACACCCGGCTCTGCTGTCCGACAACGACCATCAACCTCAACGAAACCGCGCTCGTCAACGACTACCGAAGTACCACTCAGACCCAACAGGTCGGCGTTGGGGCGACGGCCAACCGACACCACCACTAGGTCCACTTCCACAGACTGGCCGTCGCCGAAGGACACCGATGTGTGCGAACCAGAAGGATCGGGAGAATGACCATGTACCGGAGCCGAGGTATGCACCGTAATGCCGCGCTTCTTGAAGCTGCGCGCCACAACCTTGGCAGCGTCGCGATCACATCCGGTAAGGATCTGTTCCAGCGCCTCGATCACGGTGACATCAACTCCGAGATCAGCCATCATGGAGGCGAACTCGCAACCGATGGCACCGCCACCAATCACCGCGGCACTCTGCGGAAGTGCTTCAATCGACAACAGTTCGTCAGAGGTCATAACGAATTTTCCGTCGACTTCAAAGCCTGGAATCGTGCGGGGCAATGACCCTGTTGCAAGAATCACCGAGGGGGCAGTGAGCGTTTGTGTCTCTCCCTGTTGCGTCACCGACACCACCCGATCGGCGCTTAGCGTGCCGATACCGTTGTAAACGGTGACCTTTCGGCCCTTCATCATCGATCCTAAACCTGCAACGAGTTGATCAATGATGCTCTGTTTGCGTTGCATCGTGACATCCCAGTCGAGCGCTGGTGCCGAAGTGTTCACACCGAAGTCTGCGGCATGGGTAACGGTGCGAAAGACGTGCGCCGTCTCCAACAACTCCTTGGCGGGAATGCACCCGACATGTAGGCAAGTGCCTCCCAGAGCACCCTTCTCCACGAGTCCTACGTTCAGCCCGATACCCGCGGCATAAAGAGCGGCTGCATAACCGGCAGGGCCACCGCCGACGACGATCACATCGTGTTGTGTCTCTATGGGACTTCCTCCCCGTGCGGGCCTCATGTTACCGGGGCCGACTCTCTTCAGCCGACGATCATCAACAACTGAACGGCTCCTGCCACAAGAATCAGCAGCCCGACCAAGAGCGAGACTCCGATCAACATTCGGGTACTCATCGTGACCTCTTCGTTACTTCTCTCAGCTCAGCCAGGCTATCGCCGGTAATACTGACAATACGGCTGCAAGGTGCTGGTAAATCCAAAAGGCCCTACGATGGGTCACCGTGAAACGAAACGTGCTATCTCCGATCACTGCCGCGTTGTTGGGCGCTGCGCTCTTCGTAAGCGCATGCGGCGACGGAACCGACGACGAAGCCACCGAATGGCCCCACGACTGGACCGAGGAACGCGTCGGTGGAGGCCAATTCGATGCCGGTGACTACGAGGGACAGGATCTCGTGTTGTGGTTTTGGGCGCCATGGTGACCGGCTTGTCAACGAGAAGCCGGTGCGGTCGCATCGGTTCAGGAACAATTCGCCGGTCAGATTGACATCATCGGCGTCGGCGGCAGCAGCACCTCAGAAGCCGATCTTGAGCGCTTCGTCGGGGGCTACGGAGTCTTTGACCTCATAAACGTGTCCGACACCGACAATTCGGTATGGGAACGCTACGGCGTCTTCAGCCAGCCGATCTACGCTTTCATCAACGACGATGGCACGACCGAGGTAACCAGACTCCCTGTCGCAGAACTCGCCGAACGAATTGAACAGTTGTTGGCCACCTAGGCCGCTGATCAGCTGAACCAATCGGTCACCGTCTACGGCGAACAATCCACCCGACAATCTCGCTCAGAATGGCGCCAGCAACAGCGGAGACCACGATAATCAGCCACAACGGCGCACTGCGATCGATGAAGAACCATTGGACCGGAGTGCTATCGGTGTTTTGCACGACGAAAGCGATCAGAGCCACGGCCACCAGCGCAGCTCCGATGAACTTGCCGATACCGGTTTTGGCTGTTGGTTGATTGTTCAGATCGTCTGACATCTTCGGTCCTTCAGTTCGTGTGCACTCGATGATTCGTAGCCCTCTATGATTCGCAGCATAGGGCGTGACTCGCTCAAGCGCGAGAAGCGAGATCGAAGGACGACCATGCGGGTACTGATCAGCGGCTCCACCGGCTTAATCGGAACATCGTTGGTTTCCGCACTCACAGCCGCGACCCACACGCCGATTCGTCTGCTGCGGTCACAGAACCGAGACGACACCGAAAGCATCTTCTGGAACCCGGCGAAGGGCGACTTCGGAAGAGATGCTCTCGAAGATATTGACGCGGTAGTTCACCTAGCCGGAGCATCAATAGCCGAGCGACGCTGGAGCGACGCCCAAAAAACCCGGATTCTCGACAGCCGAATCACGACCACCACACTGTTGGCAAACGCAATCGCCGAGGCCCAGAACCCTCCATCGGTGTTCCTGTCGGGTTCGGCCATCGGTTTCTACGGAGACCGTGGCGACGAAGAACTCAACGAGATCAGTTCCAGTGGCGATGGCTTTCTTGCCGATGTAGTGCGCGCCTGGGAACACGCTGCCAGCCCAGCACAAACTTGCACGCGGCTCGCCTATCTGCGCACCGGTGTGGTGCTGGCAGGTAACGGAGGAGCCCTGAAGGCGCAACTCCCGTTTTTTCGGCTCGGAATCGGTGGCCGCATCGGCGACGGACGTCAGTGGCTGAGCTGGATATCGATCCAAGACATGGTTCAGGCCATCATCTGGCTGCTCGACAACGACATCGGCGGGCCCGTCAACATGACCGCGCCCAATCCCGTCACCAACGCAGAGTTCACCAAGACCCTCGGACAAGTGCTGCACCGACCAACGATTCTGCCCACTCCCAAAGTTGTGATGTGGGCCAAAGTCGGGCGGGAATTGACCCAACAACTGCTGTACGCCAGCCAAAGGGTCGAGCCTTCGGCGCTATTGGCCAGTGGCTACCAGTTCCGTCAACCAGATCTCGCCCAAGCGCTACGGAGCGTTCTCAACAAGCCGCAGTGAAAGTCGTTCTAGGCGTCAACGACCCAGACGTCGTCGGGCATTTCACGTTCGAAAGCACTCACCACTCTGCCGACCCGGCGATCAGCACCGTCCCACACGATCAACGCTTCGTCGGCGACTTTTCTCAGCCATGCGTTTCTTCGCTTCAGCGCCTCGCCGGCCCGTTTGGAGGTGTCGGGAACCTTGCGTTGCAAGCACACGACTTCGGCCGCTCCTTCCAACATCTGCGCAAAGTGATTTCTTTTGGCCGACGGCCACTTGCGTGCAGGGTTGGGATATGGCAGCACTGCTACGTAGGGCACTCCAGCCTCCGCCGCTGCTTCGGCGCCAAGAGTCTCCGCGCCACGCCGCAACCCCGTCAGCACGACCAGGTCGTCGTCGAGTTCTTTCTTCGCCGCCAAGATCTCCGCGAGCCGCTGCCGCGTCTTATCCACATCGCTGTCTGAGTGGGGGCCCTCTGAGTCAAGCTGCAACCCAAGTATCGCCACACAACGGCCCGCTGGTCGCCACGAACTACCGAAGGGGCGGTTGTCTGCGGTTCCGTCACGTGGTGCTAGCGGCCCAATCTCATCAGCCTCAGCGAGATCATCGGGCATACCAACACCTGTGCGACCCACTTGCGTACGCGAAGCTTCAGCCGCCAAGCGATCCGCTACCTCGTTCCATTCGTCGCCAGCGTGCCCTTTCACCCAAGTAAAGGTGATTTCGTGTGGCGCTGAGCGATAAAGCTCAATCAGCGGTTCCCAGATGTCTCGATTGGCGACCGGCTGCTTGTTGGAGTTGCGCCAGTCACGTTTGAGCCAACCCGCCCACCAGCGGTCACGAAAACAGTTGACTACGTACGTTGAATCCGAGACGACCTCAACGGGACCCTCGATAGCCCGCAGCGCTTCGAGTACAGCGGTGAGTTCCATCCGCTGATTGGTAGTTGCAGTGTCAGCGCCGTTGGCCCAGCGGCCATCGGGCACAACCCAGCCCCAACCACCAGGCCCAGGATTCCCCAGACAGGCACCGTCGGTGTAAACAGTTGTTGTACTAGTTGCACTACTGATGCGCTCATTCTGTGATCTCTGCGGACAACTTCCACCCATCGCTTTCACCCAAAGCCAAAAAGTGATGCGAGAATAGGGACACATATGGCTGATCACTTCTCCCGCCAACTACCCGACATCGACCCAGCCGAAACCACCGAGTGGATCGATTCCCTTGATGCAGTCCATGCCAGTCAAGGTCAAGCTCGGGCCCGGTACCTGCTCGCCAAGCTGCTTGAACGTTCCAACGAACTCCAAATCGGAGTCCCCCCCACCACAAGCACGCCCTACATCAACACCATCCCCGCCGAATCGCAACCTTTCTTTCCCGGCGACGAAAACATAGAGCGACGCATTCGGGCCATCATCCGTTGGAACGCTGCGGCCATGGTGATCCGCGCCAACAAGATCGCTGACGGCATCGGCGGCCACCTGTCAACGTTCGCTTCAAGCGCAGCCCTCTACGAAGTCGGCTTCAACCATTTCTTTCGAGGCAAAGAAGACGGACTCCCCGGTGACCATGTGTACTTCCAGGGACATGCTGCCCCAGGGGTCTACGCACGGGCCTTCCTTGAGGGGCGCCTCAACGAGCAACAACTCGACAATTTCCGCATGGAAGTCGGTGGGAACGGCCTTTCAAGCTACCCGCACCCTCGCTTGATGCCGGAGTTTTGGGAGTACCCCACCGTCTCCATGGGTCTGGGCCCGATCAATTCGATCTACCACGCCCGTTTCAACCGCTACATGCATCAACGCAAAATCGACGACACCTCGCAAAGCAACGTGTGGAGCTTTCTCGGCGACGGCGAATGCGACGAACCCGAAACCCTCGGCGCGATCGCCCTGGCAGGTCGATCCGCCCTCGACAATTTGAAATGGATCGTCAACTGCAACCTGCAGCGCCTTGACGGACCCGTCAGAGGCAACGGAAAAATCATCCAAGAACTTGAAGGCGTATTCCGTGGCGCCGGCTGGAACGTCATCAAGGTGATCTGGGGTAGTCGCTGGGATGAACTGCTGCATCGCGATGTAGATGGTGTGCTCCTCAACAAGATGTCCGAAACAGTCGACGGCGAATACCAGCGTTTCGCCGTCGAAGACGGCGCCTACATCCGCGAAAAGTTCTTCGGACCAGACCCGAGACTGCGCAAGCTCGTAGAACACCTGAGCGACGACGACCTCAAAGCGCTCCCCCGCGGGGGCCACGACTACCAAAAGGTCTACGCCGCTTTCAAAGCTGCAGCTCAGACCACTGGACAACCAACCGTGATCCTCGCCAAGACCATTAAGGGCTGGACCCTTGGTGAGGGTTTCGAAGGACGCAACGCCACCCACCAGATCAAGAAGATGACCAAGGCACAACTTCTGGAACTAAGGGCCAGGCTCCGGATGGAAGAGGAAATCTCCGAGGATTCACTCGAAGACGGCATCCCACCTTATTACCGGCCATCACCAGACGGAGAGGAGCGCGCCTATCTGATGGAGCGACGCCGCGCACTCGACGGGCCCCTGCCCAGCCGCATCGTACGAGACCGCCGACCACTCAAGTTGCCCAGCGAGGCACCCTTCCTTGATCTCCAGAAAGGCTCCTCAGGGCGCTCGGTATCGACCACAATGGCTTTCACTGCAGTGTTGCGAGACCTGCTGAGAGACAAGCGATTCGGCGAACGTGTCGTGCCGATCATCCCCGACGAGGCCCGCACCTTCGGTATGGACTCGCTGTTTCGAGAGTTCCGCATATACGCGCCGCAAGGCCAACTCTACGAACCAGTCGACCACGACCTGCTGCTCTCCTACGCCGAATCTGAAGACGGGCAAATCCTCGAAGAGGGCATCACCGAATGTGGTTCGACCGCCGAGTGGATCGCCGCTGGAACCGCCTATGCCAACAGCGGTGTTCCTATGGTCCCGTTCTACACCTTTTACTCAATGTTCGGGTTTCAGAGGGTCGGTGACTCGCTGTGGGCAGCAGCTGACGCCCGTACGCGAGGTTTTCTCATGGGCGCCACCGCAGGCCGCACCACCCTGCTCGGCGAAGGACTACAGCATCAAGACGGTCACAGCATGCTGTTGGCATCAACGGTTCCCTCCTGCGAAGCGTATGACCCCGCCTTCGCCTACGAACTCGGCACGATCTTGCGCCAGGGTCTGCATCGGATGTACCCCGACGGCCGATCCGCCGATGGCGAAGACGTGTTTTATTACATCACGATCTACAACGAGAACTACGCACAACCCCCGCGTCCGGATCATGTTCAGGATCGCGACATCACCGACGGAATCTACAAGTTCGACGATGGCCCCGACGAGACTGAGCGCCGCGCGACCATCCTCTTTTCGGGCACCTTGAACCTGGCCGCGCGTGAAGCCCAACAGATCCTCGTCGACGACTACGACATCGGCGTCGAACTCTGGAGCGTCACCTCCTACAAGCGACTTCGCGCCGACGCGCTAGACGTGGAACGTCGCAACCGATTGTCTCCTGATCGGCCCCCCGAGTTGTCCAACGTGACACGCAGACTCAGCGACAGCGAGGGACCGATAGTGGCTGTGTCGGATTGGATGACGCTGGTGCCCGATCAGATCGCACGGTGGACGCCTCGCCCGCTACATGTCCTCGGGACCGACGGTTTCGGTCGTTCCGACACGAGGGAAGCGTTGCGGCGATTCTTCGAGATCGACGCCGGCAATATCGTGGTGGCAGTACTGTCAGCCATGCTCGAAGAAGGCACCGCTACCCGCGAGGAAGTCAGCAGTGCCATCGCCAAGGCCGGTATCGACCCGTACCGCCCCGACCCGGCCCATCCAGATACCGGTGCCTAAGGCCCAGCGGCCCGGCCGCGGTACGCTCGTCGTCACTGGTGACGCCGAAGCAGACCAGCTACTCAACACCAGCCCGCTGGCGCTCATGATTGGAATGTTGCTCGACCAGCAGATCCCCATCGAATGGGCCTTCGCCGCACCCCTGCGACTGGCCCAACGGCTCGACGGCACCCTTGATGCCAACCAGATCGCAGCGATGGATCCAGAAGAACTGGCCGCTGTAGCCGCTCAGAAACCCGCGGTGCACCGCTTCCCGGCCATGATGGGGCGCCGCATCCACAAGCTGTGCGAGCATCTGGTTGACGAATACGAAGGTGACCCAGCATCGCTGTGGGAAGATGTGGGCGATGCCGAAGTGCTCTACAAGCGACTCTTGGCATTGCCCGGCTACGGTCCGGTGAAGGCCCAGATTTTCATTTCCATCCTGGCCAAACGCTTCGATTACCAGCCATCAGGATGGGAGACCATCGCCGGGGTTTTCGCCCAAGAAGATCTCCGCAGCGTTGCCGACCTCGGTGACCCAGGGGCTCTCGGTCGGCTCCGCGAGAAACGGAAGGTCGAAAAATCCAGAGGCGCAAGCTCTGGTTGATCCTCAGGCAACCTCAGAAAGCAGCCGGTTGCGCTGCCGGTCGAGCCAGCCAAGCACCACCGCGATAGCGCGGGGATCATGACGCAGGTGATGGCTGGCTCCATCAATTATCCGCAAATCTGCCGTGCCGTGCGAGTCCGCGACCGCTCGGGCGTCGAGCACCGGCACCACATCATCGTCGCTGCCATGAATCAAGAGCAACTCCCGCGGCGACAAGCGAGCCGCGGCCTTGCTGGCATCGACCGAGCGCAGTTGCTGCGACCAATCACCAAAGTCTTCTGGAAAGGCACTATCGCGGATCGCTCCCATTTCGCGTGCGAGCACCAGCAACTTGCGGGGACTGCGCGCCCAGTCGTTGAAATCCGCTGGCAGCGCCACCGCGCAGACCCCACGGATAGTTTCATCGGCAGCCCCGGCCTCGATCGCCAGGGCACCACCAGTACCAAACCCTAAGATCCATATCCCGTCGCAATGCACAGACTCACGCAGATGAGCGATCGCACCTTGCAGGTCCCGTAACCAACCCTCAAGGGAAAAGTCACCGCCAGATTGTGCGATCCCCCTGCTTGAAAATGCCAGCGCAGCCCAACCACACTCAGTAGCCACCCGATCAGCCAGACCCGGAAAGCTCGAGGTTGAGTTGATGCCGCCCCCAGCCTCGGCCGGGAAACCGTGAGCAATCACCAGCCCAGGTTGGGCCGTGCCACGATTCTGGGAAGGGCGAGCGACATGGGCCTCCAACTCAATGTCGTCGACAAAAAACCGTCTATCCACGAAAGCGTCGCCTCGCTAATCAGGTCGACCGCAAGCGGTAGCCGCGGTTCCGAGCTTCAGCAAGCGTGTCAGGTCCGAACGCTAGAGCATGGGGGCCACCGGCAAGTTCTTCTATGACAGACTCATCCGTCACGTCATCGAGGTCATAGACCACCTGGACCCGCTTATCACCCAGAAAGCGGCTGTTTTGGTATCGAGCCGGTCGTTCCATGCACGCAACCTAGCGGCAGCGACGACAAGAATTGGCGATTCATAGGGATCCAAAAGAGAACCGTCCTAGGGCCGCGACAGCCCGAGGACGGTTCTTGAGTATTGCTTGAAAAACAATGTTTGCTGGAAACCCAGGGAGTGGTGGCACCTTACGGTACCGCACCAGGCGTGACATATTCCCGGTCCACCTAGCCCCAGGGGTGGAGCTGGCTTGGTTTGCGCCAGTGGTCCAGCAGCTGTTCTAGCGGCCAGCCACCTCCAAGGTCACAGATCTTCTACACACTGCGGGACCACCTCCTTTCTTTGGTGCCAATAGTGAAGCACAAAAGCACGCGGCAGTGTGGGATATTTTCGCTCGGTCTACGAATCAACGACCTCGTCGCCGACCGCGCCGATCGCGGTGAGGTACTTCATTTGGAGGTCGAGCACGCAGACCACATCGACTGCTTCTGGACCACCAGCAGCTAGCGAGCGGGCCACAATCGCGTCTATCGCCGCTTCGTCTGTGGCAATCGCCCCATCAATGCGGACCTGATCAGTTGCCAGTTCCTGACCGTGGCGCGAGGCGACCCCAACTTCTTGAAACCAATCAAGGTGCCAACTCAACAGCAAGGCGACGTCGTCATAGGAGATCCGCGCGGTCACCTCGTCGGGAAGCCGTTGCGCGATCCATAGCACCGCGTCATTGAGGTCATAGACAGCCGGGTTTCGTTCGACTTCTAGTTGTCCAACCGCCTGCCCGACAGCCACAAAGGCGATCAGGACAACGACTAAGGCACCGACTAGGAAGAAGATCCATTCCAAGCCGCGTCACCTCCACATGCGCGTTGTCAGATCCCGATGCGTTGGGCGAGCAGTTCGCGATGGTAGGTGGGATCACCGAACAGCAGCTCAGAACTCTTTGCGCGCTTGAAGTAGAGATGAGCGGGATGCTCCCAAGTGAAGCCGATGCCACCATGGATTTGGATGTTCTCGGCAGCGGCATGAAAGTAAGCCTCGGAGCAGTAGCTCTTGGCCAATGACGCGACCTGGCCCAGCTCATCGTTCATTTCAGCGGCGCACCAACCCGCGTAGTAGGCAGCAGATTTGGCCGACTCGACCTCTAGGAGCATGTCGGCACACTTGTGCTTGATCGCCTGAAAGGATCCAATCGGGCGACCGAACTGGACACGGACTTTGGCGTATTCGACCGACATGTCCAGGCACATCTGCGCACCGCCTACTTGTTCAGCCGCGAGCGCCACCGCTGCTAGATCAAGCACTGTCGCCAAGACATCCCAGCCCGCGCCGTCTTGGCCAATCAACTCGCCAGACACGCCGGAAAACTCCAACTTGGCTTGCTTGCGCGTCTGATCCATCGTTGACAGCGCAGTGCGGGTCAGGCCATCGGCGTCAGCGGCAACGCTGAACAGCGACACTCCCGCATCGCTACGGGCCGCCACCAGGATCAGATTGGCGGTGTGACCGTCGAGCACATACATCTTCGTGCCGTCGAGCGTCCAGGAGTCACCATCGGCCGACGCCGCCATAGTGATCCCGCCTTCGTCCCAGCGGCCATTCTCCTCGGTGAAGGCAAGGGTTGCTCGGGTCTCTCCCGAGGCGATGCCCGGCAAATGGGCGTTCTTTGCGTCCTCATCGCCGCTTTGCATCAAGGTGTTGGCCGCCAGCACGCACGACGAAAAATATGGGGCGCAGAGCAGGGCCCGACCCATTTCCTCCAGCACCACTATCTGCTCTACAAAACCGAAGCCCTGACCTCCGTATTCTTCGGGAATGGCCAGTGCTTGCAGGCCCATCTGCTCAGCCATCTGGCTCCAGACTGCGTCGTCATATCCGACCTCTGTGTCCATCTGCTCACGCACTGATGTTTCCGACGACTTGTCTTCCAAGAAGCTGCGGACGAACTCTCGCAACTGCTCCTGCTCTTCTGAGAATGCAAAGTTCATGCGCTGCACTCTACGACTCCACCACCACAAGTCCAATCCGCCCCGCTCCGGCCTCCTAGTCGGGCGGTTCGCTTGCTTGATCGATCATGTGGGCAAGATCACGGACGGTCTGTGCTCCGCTGCTGGCCGTCGCGGCGCTGCGAGTCACCAAGAACCGCCGGTGGGCTCCGATCAAATCGGCTGTGTCGTTGAGGCGAGTCATGTCAGAGCGGCTCGGATTGCTGGATCGATGGTGCTGCGTCGTCGACCGAAGATCTCCGGGGTTGCCTGGACATCGTCGATGACCACGAGACTTCCACCGCCGGCCATCTGCTCCCATTCGAGATCCAACCTCAAACAATCGGATTCGAGTTCCGTGTCGTAGTAGCGACCCCCGCCGGCTTCGATGCCGACGCCTGCGGCTATGAGCAACTGTTGGACTGGATGGGCTCGTTCGGCGCGCTGGTGCGTGTAGGGGTGGAAGGAACCGGATCCTACGGGGCTGGCCTCGCCCGCTGTCTCGCCGCCGCTGGCGTCGAGGTCGTTGAGGTCAACCGCCCCAACCGCCAGACACGGCGGCGTCGAGACAAGACCGACACCGTCGACGCCGGGGCCGCAGCACGCGCAGCGCTGTGCGGCGACGCCACCGCCGAACCCAAATCGGGCGATGGCTGCGTCGAGGCGATCCGTATGCTCGGCGTGGCCCGCCGCTGCGCGGTCAAGGCCCGCACCCAGGCAGCCAACCAGATCAG
>JAKZTU010000368.1:0-5825 GCA_047516945.1 Acidimicrobiales bacterium | reverse complement strand
CGAGGTCACCGCCGGCGTCCACCACATCGAGTCTGCCCAGACCCTGGTGGACGGCATTCCCGACGCCCGCCTGGTGGTGCTTCACGGCGAGGGGCACAGCTACTTTTTCGCCAACCCGGAGGAGGCCCACAAGGCCATCCGTGACTTTCTGCAGGAGTAACAGGTGCGGGAGCCTTCGCCACAGGATTTGGCGGTCAGGCCGGTTTGTAGTCTTAGGAAATGAATCCCTAAAGGCGTCACTCGGCGATATCCCGGTTCGGCGCCACCGGCCTGTCGCGTTCGAGCCCAGTGCCCGTATAACTCTGTAGAAACATGCAGGAAAATCCGTTATGAACACAGAATCGGCGACAGCGGGAACTGTTTCTTCGACCCGTTCTGGAACCCGGCGGAAGGGCCTGCGTCGTTTGGCCGGAGTCGTTGCGGCTGACAGTTTGTGTCAGTTGTCCGCGGGACCTTGTGGAGACATCACTGGCGCATGGATACCCTAAAGGCTTCGACCGTGATCGACACGGTCCTTCTCAAGGTGGCAAGTCGATGCAATCTGGATTGCAGCTACTGCTACGTCTATCATATGGCTGACGACCTTTGGCGCGCTCAGCCGAAGCGCATGCCTGTGGCCGTACAACTGGCAACCGTCCGGCAATTGGCTGACCTCTACGTCCACCAGGGCCAACCGTTGAGTGTTGTGTTGCATGGCGGCGAACCCTTGATCTTTGGCGCCCGCCGTTTGCGCGACCTGTGCGGCCAGCTTCGGTCGGCGCTTCCGGCGCCGTGCGGGGTCCACGTTCAGACGAACGGTGTCCTCTTGACCGACGAGGTTATCGACATCTTCGTTCAGTTCGATGTCGGGATATCGATCAGCATCGACGGCCCCTTGGAGGTGCATGACCGGTACCGCCGCGACCGTCGGGGACGGGGTTCGCATGGCCGAGCGCTCGGTGCGATCCGTCGATTGACGGCTCGAAGGGATGCGCTGCCTTTGTTTGCCGGAGTTCTAGCGGTCATCGATCCCTCTTCCAGCCCCAGGATAGTCTACGATGCCCTTAAGGCTACGGGTGCCCCAAGCCTTGACTTCCTGGTTCGCGACGGAAACCATGCGAGCCTTCCGATAGGGAAAACCAGCGTCGAATCGACGGAGTATGGACAGTGGATGGCCGGCTTGCTTGATGTCTATCTCAGTGACCCGAAACCTCCACGTGTGCGCATCCTTGACGACATGCTCCGCGTCATCCTTGGAGGTCAGGCTCAGAAGGAAGGGGTTGGCGCCGCGGACTATGGCATTCTTGTGATAGACACGGATGGCCGCATCAACAAGAACGACACGCTGAAGGCGGCTCACAAGGCTGCGGATCGCTTTGGACCGATGTCGTGGTCGATCCTGTCCGATAGTCTGCTCGATATCGTGCGCAGCCGGCCCTACGCAGACTACTACAAACAGCAAAGACCGACGGCCCCTGCATGCCGTGCCTGTCCTGAACTGAATGTCTGTGGTGGTGGGATGGTGGCGCACCGGTGGAGCAATGATCGCGGTTTTGACAACCCATCCGTCTTTTGCGCCGATCAGCAATTGCTGATAGCGCGCATGCGCGAATGGGTCGCGTGGTACAAGGCCGGTAGGCAAAAACAGCAGAAGGAGGAGTTTGATGGGCGAGACGAAAGATTCGACCGAGCTTCGCGAACCCCAGGTCGTGGAGAACTCCGAGCTTGATCCGACGAGCATGAGTAGTGTTGCTTTGGGTCGCCTGATCGAGGAGGTGCGCAACGGCGAAGCGACTTCCCCGACGGCCTATAATCGTACTTATCACCGTCACAACAGGTAACCGGTCGTTCGGGGTCCCATGCAGCCACCCTACGAGTTATCGAACGACAACGCTCTCAAGCGTGTGGAAGTACGCGCTGAACCCTTCCGCTACTTCCTCGTCCGGCGGTGCCTTGTGCCCGACATTGAGCAAGTGTTGCTCCAATGGTTCGAGACCGACGCGCCATGGCGCCTAGTGGAGACCGACTTCTACGAGCAGTACGAGTTCAGCATGTTCGACGTGGTTCTGCCACGAAGCCTGTCGTCGCTGACCTCACCGCACAATCTCGCAATGCTCCGTCGCGAGATCGCGGCGATTTTTGGTCAGAAGTTCGGCGACCGGATGATGGTGGTGGCCCATAAACTGACGCCAGGCCAGCGGATCGCCATCCACAACGACCATCTCACCGGCGAAGAAACCCATCGGTTGACGGTACAGATCAACCGGGGCTTGCGTGACGAGGATGGCGGTTTGTTCATGCTGTTCAACAGCTTCGATCCGAAGGATATCCATCGGATCATTCGGCCCATCGGCGGCAGTGGAATCGGCTTCGAAATTGGTGGGAACTCCCATCATGCGGTTTCCAGGTTGCACGGTGGAGAGCGTTACACACTTGTCTATTCCTTCTATGCCCAGCCGAGTGCCAAGCAGAATTCGGGAAACAGTTAGGACAGCGTTCTCCCAAACTGGGGAGCCGTGGTTTCCTGGTATCGCAGAACGGGTGACTGCGATCACGTGGCGGAGATTGGCGTTCCGTGGATTCACCGCGGCGAACTACGGCACGCACCGATGGCTGGAAAACGATCCGACGGCTGCGCGCTCTGAATTGGCCTCGCTGGATTTAGGTGGCTCGCGTGAGTGCCGGATCGAAGCGTTGCCGGCGACAAGTCGGGCGCGTTACGAGAGGTATGGCTTGGTCTTTTCCGGGACCAGCGCTATCGAGAGCCATGTTGCCTCCATCCGGCCAGCGTTATCGTTCATCGCCTTGGTTCCAAGCCTGTATGCAAACGTCGCCACATATCTGAGGACAATGCATGTCCTTCAGGCGCCCAGCGCGGAGTTCGACGTGAGTCATAGCGATCCGCACGTGCCTTTCTCGGTCTTCGTGTCGATTCCTCTCTCTGGGCCGAAGGCAAAGATACGCCTTGCGGAGTCGATCATTCACGAGTGCATGCACCTCCAGCTCACACTGATCGATGCGGTGTTCCCGCTCGTGGCTTGTCGTGAAGCGTCAGCCTTCTCGCCATGGCGAGAAGGAGTCAGGCCCCTGAATGGTGTGCTGCATGGACTGTACGTGTTCACCGTAATTGCCGCGTACTTCCGCACCGTGGAACTTGACCCTTCACTCACGCCGGCCGAGAGAACGTTCGTCGCCAGACGCCGGGGAGAGATCGCCCAAGAGGTAGCGCAAGTCACCCATCTCGCCACCGCCGAGGGGCTGACGGACGACGGTAGGATCTTAGTCAGTTGTGTCCTGCGGTGCGTCGATGCTTGACGCGGCCGAGAAGCAATCGACGGCCATGGCGCTATACTTGGCGGTTGGCTCAACGGCCTCATCGATCTCAGACCGGCAATCCTTGAGCACTTGGGCACGCTGAGGGTCGGGATTGCCTTCAAAAAGCTCGGCGATCTCCAGTAGACGCCTAAGGCTAACCAAATGGGTCAATCGCGCTTCCCTTAGGTCGGAACGATTAAGGTCAACCAACTCGATGGTCATTTGACCGGCTTTTGTTTCGCCCGTGGCGAGTTCGGCGTGAAACTTGATGTGTTTGCGAGGCTCTTCGGCACCACCGGGATCAAGGATTAGAGGCTGTTCGTCGACGAGTGCATCGGCGTGCGAACGTGCGCGCTTTTCTGGATCGGCCAACGGGAATAGGG
This sequence comes from Acidimicrobiales bacterium, assembly GCA_047516945.1. Classification (GTDB taxonomy): domain Bacteria; phylum Actinomycetota; class Acidimicrobiia; order Acidimicrobiales; family Aldehydirespiratoraceae; genus VXYK01. Next base: position 2,148 of record JAKZTU010000368.1, on the reverse strand, counting down.
AACTCTTTCGAGAGTTGCAGATCCGGCAGGAATAATACAGATTCTCCCAAGAGTAGACCAACCAGTAGTATCCGGGATATAGAGCTCTTGCATTCTTGCTCTGTTTTACCGCCCCCTTTGGCCGGTAGTGCTCCGCATCACCATAGTCATGGGCCTCAAACCGCCCTTCGCAATAGCAACATTTCCGATGTTGGGCCTTCTTCAGGGCATCTTTGACTGTTTTTTGACCATAGATCGTATGCTTGAATTCAAACCTCTTCGCGCCGTTTAGATAGTCGGCTCGACTCGCGTCATAAGCAGCACAATCTCGTTGAGTGAGAGCGATCCCGGCTTTCAGTTTTGCGGGAGCGTCCGGTTTGCAAACTCGGATCATGAAGAACTGTGGCGTGATTGGAGGAGTTCGGCAGCTTGGCGAATGATATCCATCGCCTTCTGGTCGTCGGCCGTTTCAGCTGTTGGCAGTTCGAGAGTCTTCCGGTCCAATTCGTCGAGTTCGCGGCGTTCCGCATCGGAGAGAGTCGCTTTCCCGGTGAGTTCGCGCCGCCGCGTCTGCGTCTTCTCGACCTCCGGGGCTCGCGCTGACTCGAAGCCGAAGAGGTCGCTCGTGAGCACCTGATCGAGGCGCCAATTGTTAATGACCGCGGGATCGTTTTCGATCACCGCATGGTCGCCTTGCCATCGAACCACCACGAGGTTTTCATCGAGAGAACTCTGAGCCATCAGAGGACTGTGGGCGGTCGCTATGAATTGGACGTTCGGGAAATGGCTGGTGAGTTTCTGGCGAATTTCGCGCTGCCAGCACGGGTGGAGGTGGAGGTCTATCTCGTCGACGATCACGACGGCGGGCTCGTGGAGGGGGTTCGAGCTTTCAGGAAAGCGCTCGAGCAGTCTCCAGGCGATGTCTGCCGTCCAGGAGAATACGGTCCGGTAGCCGAGGCTCAACTGATCCAGCGATACATCCCCGGAGGGAGTCGTCACGCGGACGCCGGCATCGTCGGAAGGATGGGCCGGACTTGGCGGGCCGAGCACCTTGATGTCTTGAGGACGGTGTCTGCTTGGCAGGATCGCGGACAGCATGTTCTTCAAGCTGTCAAGACGGGTCCTGGCGCCACGATGTCCTTTCAAGGAAGAATGGTCCAGCCGGCAGAGAAGTTCTTCGGCATCGTGGAGTTCGGACGCGACACTGAACAACGATTCGACGGTGTCCGTCGTCCTGTCAAATGCCGAGATCCGCGGATGCCGGCCGGCTCCGTAGCCCAGTACAAGTGGTCCGTTGGCGGGTTTCGATAGTAGTTCGGAGAGTTCACCGTCGTGATCAAAGTCCTGGATGCCTTTCTTGGTCCGTTTGAACTCAAGTGAAGTCGATACGGTCCCTGACCGTCGCCTCTTCTTGCCCGTGAATGGCGCCCCAACCGAAAGGCACGCTTTCAGACGTGTGTCTGCGTCACCGCTGGATCGGGCTAGAGCACCCAGCACTTCGTTATCTTCCTCACTTGCCAACTCGGGCTCGACCGGCTTCGGAATTGGACCGCCGTCATCATCCGGGGGATCGTTGAACACGGGACGCATCCGCGCGAGACACTGAAGCAACGTGGTCTTGCCAACACCGTTGTCCCCGACGATGAGGGTCCACCGTGCAGGGCGGTCATCGCCGTTGACGAGTTTTAACTCCTGCCGGTCGCTGAAAGAGCGGACGTTCTCAAGGCTCAGACTTCTGAAATAAATCGGAAGATCCAACTGTTTTGGCATGGGAAAATCAGGTTATGCGCCCCTCCGTACGCTGTCAAATCAAGGGCAGCAGTGTGGCGCGTGCGCTGCATACCGCGGTTGCCTCTATTCCCTCGGCGGGAATTCGAAGGTGACCTTGCTGTCGTCGAGTACGAGCCAGGCGGCGAACGGGCGGCCGCTTTTGGAAGAGACGAATGTTTCCAAGAGATCGGTCTTGCCCTCGGCCAGGAGCTTGCTCATCTGGGCACGCTCCACGGGCTGCTCAAGGATGACCGTGCCGGCCTTGAAGCGGCACGGTTTGGTCTCGGCCTGGGATTTTTCGCAGAGGTACTGCGAGCTCCACTCGAAGACACGACTGCCGCAACGCGGGCATTTGCCGAGGGACTCCTGACCTGAGAAGTCCGCCTTGGCGGCCGGTTT
>JAKZTU010000367.1:0-8100 GCA_047516945.1 Acidimicrobiales bacterium | reverse complement strand
GCGACCTCGTGAAAATAAGCGGTGAACGACATGTTTCCGAGCGTAGGCGAGACGGAGCCGAGGTCAATAACCCAAGTCTCGGTCGACTATTCCTGCTAGTGGTTCGCCCGCTGTGAAACGGTGATAGTTGGCGATGAAAGTATCGAACATTGAGTGCCCCGACTTGGGCGCTGCCCATGAGATGTGGGGCGAAAGACGGACGCTGGGATGCGCGTAGAGCCAATGCCCGTCGGGCAGAGGTTCGGGAACAACAGAGTCTAGCGAGGCTCTTGCCACGCGACCGTCGTCAAGTGCTTCGCGTAGTGCGTCCTGATCAATAAGAGCGCCGCGAGCGGTGTTGACAATATGAAGCCCCGGTGTGACGCGAGCCAACATCTCTCGGTCGATGAGAGCGACCGTTTCGTGGGTGGCGGGCGTGGCGAGAACAAGATGATGGGCATCACCGATGACCTCGCTGAGGTCGGTGGTAATTTCCATTCCAACATGAGGCGCAGGTAACCGGCGGCGGCGAACGCCAATCACTCGCATACCGAAAGCGAGCGATAACCGCGCCACCTCAGCGCCGATGCCACCTACGCCGACAACCACGGCGGTGTGCCCGTGCAGAGCCCCGATTTTTGGCCCGGTGTGCCAACCGTTGGGTGGTGGCTCTTTGATCCAAATGTCGGGCAGTGCTTTGGCGTGTCCCAACATGGCTGCTAGCGCGAACTCGCTGATAGGCGTGGCAGTCGAGCCGCGAGCACAGGTAAAAATTTGGTCAGATCGGATCAACTCAAGAGGGAAGTCATCAATGCCCACGCCCATGACGTGGACCCAGGTTGCGCCGCAACCCATGATCGCTTCCAGGTTCGCGGTGCCGCGCGTGTGGGTGAAGATCACGTCTCCTCGAAGATCAGGCGGAACTTGCGCGTCGGGGTCCAGCCGGATTTCGTGGAGACCAGGAAGGGACGCCACCGGCTCGGGGAGATCGTGCCCGAGATTGTTGACAACTGTCACTTTCACGGCGGCGACCTTACCTGCTAGCGGAACAGTTGAGATCGGTAGTACGGTTCATAGCGAATCGACATGACCGGACTCTATATTTTTCTTCTCGCCGCAGGCGGACCGCTGTTGTTGTGGTTGGTGTTCGCGGGAGACACTGACGCCGACGCGGGTGGAGACTCGTTGTCGGTCATCCCGCTCTCGTCGATCGCCTTTTTTGCGGCGACTTTCGGCTTTATCGGTGTGGTCGGAGGTGCGACGGGTGCAGGAGCGGTGTCGCTGTTCGTGGTTTCTGCGGTGGTGGCGGTTTTGGCGGGTCTGATGAGTACCCAGGCCTTCAAGTGGATCCGGAGGAACTCCGTCTCGAGTGAGGTGATGAACTCAGAACTCGAAGGATCGATGGCACGGGTGGCCCTTGAGTTGAGTTCTGATCACAGGGGCAAGATCATCGTCGACATGGCCGGGGCACGTGAGCAGATGACCGCGTCTCCTTTTGACGGCTCGACGATCAAGGCGGGCGAGAGGGTTGTGATCGTCAAGATCGAAGGCGGGGTAGCCCTGGTTGCACCCCTCGGTCCTGACCTTAAGCTTGAGTAGCTTAAGTAGAACAGTCAATGGCCGTTCGGGCCGACTGACATAGCGCTTCGGCGCAGGAGGAATAGACAGATGTCTTTGTTTTTGATAAGTGGCTTGGCAATCGGGGTGGCGGTGATCTTGCTGATCATGATCATCAGTTCGCTGATCATCATCTGCCCACCCAACCGGATTGTGGTCATTTCGGGGCGCAGTCGAAAGATGTCCGACGGCCGAACTGTTGGGTATCGCATTCTCAAGGGTGGTCGCACAGTGCGCATTCCCCTCATTGAGAAGGTGTCGTGGATGGACCTCAACACGATCCCGCTCGAGGTGTCGGTCACCAATGCCTACTCCCGGGGAACGATCCCTTTGAATGTCCAGGGAATCGCCAATGTCAAGGTTTCTTCGAAGGAAGGCGTCTTTGAAAATGCCGCGGAGCGCTTCTTGAACGTGCCGATCCAGCAGATCGGCCAGATCGCCAAAGAGACGTTGGAGGCCAATCTCCGCGGGGTGCTCGCCACGCTCTCTCCTGAAGAGGTCAACGAGGACCGTCTGAAGTTCTCACAGCAGCTGATCGACGAGGCCGACGACGACATCAAGACTTTGGGGCTTGATCTCGACGTGATGAAGATCCAAAACGTGACCGACGACAACCTCTACCTCGAGTCAGTCGGGCGGAGGCTGACTGCTGAGGTCGTGAAGGAGGCCCGGGTAGCCGAAGCCAACCGCCAATCCGAGTCTGAACAGGCCGAAGCGAAGGCACGGGAGCTGGCCGAGATTGCTCAAGCACAGGCCGACCGCAACATTGTTGAGGAACAGAACAACCTGCGAGTGCGCACCGCCGAACTCGACGCCATTGCTCGTGCCAAAGAAGAGGAGGCAGAGGTCGCTGGCGATATTGCCAGAGCAATCGCCGAGCAGGAACTTGAGCAGCAGCGCATCGAACTGGAGCGTCGCCGTCTCGAAGCTGACGTGGTCACACCGGCCCGTGCCAACCTCGAGTCGAAACAGCTTGACGCCCAGGCAGAAGCGGCAAAGATCATCGAAGACGGCAAGGCCCAGGTCGACGTGTTTCGGCGGCTCACCGATCAGTATCAACTCGCGGGCGAGGACGGTCAGCGGATCTTTGTCCTCAACATGCTTCCGGAGCTTGTCGACAAGATCGTCTCCACGGTCAACAACGTCTCGATCGACCGGGTCGCGGTGATCGATGGCGGCAACAACGGCGGTCAAGGAGGCATCCCTGCCTTGATGGCGCAACTTCCCGCTGCCGTGGTCAGCCTCAGCGAGCAGATCGAAGCCGCTACCGGTATCGACATCTTGCAAAGCATGCGTTCTGATGATGACGACGAATCGTCGGTTTCTGAACTTCCGCCGCCACCGCCTTCAGCTCCCTGACCTTGGCGCCCCTCAGCGGGCCAACGTCTGTAAACGCGAGAGATCGAGTATCTCGATTCGGCCGCGCCCGACACGGATCACCCCGCTGGATTCGGCGAGCTTGAGCGAGTGGTTGGCGGATTGACGACTGGTGCCGGCCATCGCGGCAATGTCGCTTTGTCGGATCTTCACGACTACAGGATGGACGCCTTTGTCGAATGCCACGACGAGCCGTAGCAACGCACGCATCACTCGGGTTTCGACCGATGCAAATAGGACGTCAACCAGTTGGTCGGTGCTTTGAGAGAGTTTGTCTGCCACCAACTTGAGGAAGTAGCGGTCGACGGTTGGGTCCTGAGCGCGAAGCTCAGCAAGTGTCTTTTGGGTTAGAGCGAGAGTTTCAGTCGGTTCAAGCGCGGTGACCCGAGCGGTTCGTCGGCCATCACCGACCACCGCGAGTTCACCGATGATTTCGCCCGGCCAGCGGACCGAAAGCGCAGCCACGTCTCCGCGTGCCATGGAAACTTCGACAAGAACACGCCCTTTCTCGATCAGATGAACGGTGTCGCCGATTTCTCCTTGGTGAAAAATCACCTCTCGGCGTTGGAATCGACGCCGATGCATCTGCTTGCGCCAGTTGACTGCCGCTGGCCCCAGTTGTTGCATCAGACCGCCGTGCATCGCTGAACCGTAGCTTTTCCAGATTCCTAATGGAGCGATTACATGTGTTGTTGAGTGGTCCGCGATGATTTGGGACTATGACTCTGAGAGATAGCAGCGCAGCGGTCAGCCGAGAAGCTCGTCGCTCGCGCATCAAGGATGCCTCAATGCGGATGGCCGCTGAGGGTGGCTACGAGGCGGTCCAGATGCGGGCTGTGGCAGAACGAGCTGATGTTTCGCTTGGCACCATCTACCGATACTTCAACGGTAAAGACGACATGCTTTTGGCGGGCTTGGTGAGTTGGATTCAAAGGGTTCGCGAGAGACTCGAGTCTCATCCTCCCCGACAGGAAACCGCGGGAGATCGCTTGTCTGCTTTGCTCGCCGGAGCCGCTGAGATGGCTGAACGGACGCCGATGCTCATGAGCGCGCTCTTCACGGCTCTCAACACCACCGACCCGGCCGCGGCAGAAACCAAGCGAGCTGTCGAATCGGAGATACTGCAGTTCATCGTTACCGCGATCGGTGATGATTCCGAGATCGATGCCGCGGGTGCCGCACGAGTGATCCGCCATGTCTGGTTCTCTGCGACCAGCAGGTGGGTTGGTGGTCTCGCCAAAGCGGGCAGCGTTGAGGAGGAGTTGCGCCACGCAGTCCAAATGATGATTGCTAGTGAGGCGTCGGCCTAGCGTTCACGGCCTAGGGTTCATCCACATTCACCACATTCATGACATTCCAGGAGACCGGTAAGTGTCCAGATTCCTTGACGGCAAGAACATTGCGATAACGGGCGCAGGCTCGGGTATCGGCAAAGCCATTGCATTGGCAGCCGCAGCCGAGGGCGCCAACATTGTTGTTGCTGACTACGGCGTGGCGATGGACGGTAGTAACCCAACAAGTGAGGTCGCCGACAATGCAGTGACCAAAATCAAAGCTCTAGGCGGACAAGCCGTTGCGGTTGCAGGGGACATCAGCCAGTTCGATGTTGGCGAAGAAGTAGTCGCGGCTGCTTGCGACAATTGGGGATCTATCGACGGCGTTGTCTGCGGTGCGGGAGTCTTGCGGGAACGGATGCTTTTTAACATGAGCGAGGACGAGTGGGACCATGTCGTGGCGGTACACCTGAAAGGGCATTTCAATGTCTACCGGGCGGCGCTGGCGCGTATGCGCAAACAGGAAACAGGTGGTTCGCTGGTCGGGTTTACTTCCGGAGCGTTCACTGCGTCTACAGCTCAGGCCAATTACTCTGCGGCCAAAGGAGGAATTGTCAGTCTCACCCGCTCAGCAGCGATGACCGCGGCAAGCCTGAAACTCCGCGGTGGACCGGCCATCAACGCCAACTGCATCGCTCCGGTAGCCAAGACTCGCATGAGCGAAAATGTGCCTTTCGAGATTGAAACAGGTGAACCTGAAGATGTGGCGCCAATGGCCATCTATTTGATGAGCGATGCGGGTCGTCACGTAAACGCGCAGATTTACACTGTGGTAGGCAAGCGAATCTCCGTTTGGAACCAGCCGATGGAAGTTCGAACGATGACCGCCGATGGTGATCGATGGACTTGTGAACAGATCGCCGAAGCATTGCCCGGCGGCGTCGGGCAGGAACCTAATCCCTTTATCGCTGATTTGGAACGCCGTATGGCCGAGATGGCACAGAACGCCAAGTCTGGGAGCAAGACCTGATGTCTGCGGGGCCGGAACCGCAGGGCAGGGGCCTGCTTGATGCCAAACGTGTGGTCGTCACCGCGGCTGCAGGCACTGGTATCGGCTCTGCAGTGGCTAAACGCTGTCTGATTGAGGGCGCGGAGGTGCTTATATCCGACATCCACGAGCGCCGTTTGAATGAAACAGCCGACCGGCTCGCAGATGAAACCAACAACCGGCCTCTTACCGCGGTCTGCAATGTCACGGTGGAGGAAGACGTCGAAGCTTTGGTGGCCGCTGCGATCAGCGGTTTCGGCGGGATCGATGTGATGATGAACAACGCCGGTTTGGGCGGGACTGTTGCTCTTGTTGACATGACCGACGGGCAATGGAATGCGGTGATGGGAGTCACCCTGGACGGCACGATGCGCTGCACGCGTGCGGTTCTGCGTCACATGATCGAAGCGAAGATTGAGGGCGCGATAGTCAACAATGCTTCGGTTGTGGGGTGGCGTGCCCAAGTAGGACAGTGCCACTACGCAGCGGCGAAGGCGGGGGTGATGGCGTTGACGCGATGCTCGGCCATCGAAGCTGCCGAGCATGGCATCCGCGTGAATGCGGTGGCGCCGAGCATCGCGATGCATCCGTTCCTTGCCAAGGTGACCGATGACGCATTGCTTGAAGACCTGTCAAAAAGGGAAGCATTCGGCAGGGCAGCGGAGCCCTGGGAGGTCGCCAACGTGATGGTTTTCTTGGCGAGCGACTTGTCGTCCTACATGACCGGTGAGGTCATCTCGGTGAGCAGTCAACACCCTTGATCCGTGCGACAAAATGGGCAAAGTTCTGCTGTTGTTTGCTTGCAGCGCTCCCAAAAAGTGTTTCAAAGTGCTAGACCTTGTGGCGTGAGTCACAGGCCGATTGTGATTCTTGGAGGAGAATAGACATGAGATCCTGTACTAGGCCCGGAATGATCGCGCAGCTTATTGCGCTACTTCTTGCGCTGTCATTAGTTGCCGTCGCGTGCGGCGGAGACGACGACGGAGGCACCACAGGCGACGACGTCTCCATTGGCGATGATGGTGATGATGGCGACGATGGTGACGATGGCGACGATGCCACACCGACAACCGCGGCACCGGTCGAGGATGTAACCGAAGGCAACGTCTGCATCGGCGATGCTTGTGATGAACTAACGGGGGAAGATGAAGAAGGTCCCCAACCCGTGACGGGTGGGACGTTGCGAATTGCAGTAGAAGCCGAGACCGACGGTCTCAACCCTGCCGCCAACAACTTCGCGGTGTCGGCCTACACCATGGGGTTCGCTATTTTCGACCCGCTCTTCTATATCGACCGTGACGACAACTGGTTCCCCTTCCTGGCTGAATCGGCTACTCGCATCGGTGACGGATCGTCCTGGCAGGTAAAAGTCCGTGAGGGCATCACTTTCCACGACGGAACACCGCTGAATGCTGATTCGCTGATTGCTAACTTTGAGGCGGCGATCACCGATCCGATCATCTCGTTGGCGATCAAGCCGAGTTATCCCGCCGAGAACCGCTACGAGAAAATCGATGACCTGACACTTCAGTACAACCTGATCCGCCCGTCGGCTCACTTCCCGATCAATTTGACTTCTCAGTTGGGCATGGTGGCCTCGCCGACTTGGCTCGAGGCAGCGGCCGCTGACGACAGCCTCAACCAAGAACCTGTCGGCACTGGCCCGTTCATGCTTGAGAGACGTACCCAGGACGTGTCCACCAAGCTGGTCAAGAACCCTGACTACTGGCGTGGGACCGACGACATCTATCTCGACGCCATCGAGATCTTCATCACCACCGATACCGCGCTCGCAGCCGAGCAGGTTGCAGCGGGCGAACTTGATCTTGTGGTCACATCCAACTCGGACGCGACACTCACCCTGCGCGGCGCCCAGAACGTGTCCACGTTCGAGAATCTTTATTCCGGTGAAGACTTCATCATGTTGAACACCAGGGCCGTGCCGATGGACGATATTCGCGTGCGTCAGGCATTGACTTTTGCCACGGACCGCCAAGCGTACCACGACTTGATCGGGCAAGGCACCAAGCCACTGGCCGATTCGATGTACCACCCGGATCGCATTTGGAACAACCCCGATGTTGTCCAGGAAGGCAACATGGCTGACCGTGCTGGGCCGCTTGTGGACTCCTACTGTGCTGAATTCTCCGAGAATTGCAGCAACGGCAAGGTCAACATCGAACTCCAGTTCTCTGGCCCCTCAACGCTTCAAACTCGGATCATAGATGTGTTGAACGCCGGTTGGGAACCGTACTTTGAGGTCGAGCGCCAGCAACTTCCACAGGATCAGCACATCCTTCAGACTGCTATCGGCCAGTTCCAGGTGGTGACCTGGCGTCAGTTCGGGGCGGTTGATCCCGACAACGAGGTCGTCTGGCTCGAGTGTGCAACCGCCACCGGGATAATCACGCTCAACTGGGTCCGTTTGTGCAACGAGGATCGTGATGCACTGCTGTTCGAGCAGCGTGCCTCAGCAGATCAGGATCGTCGCGTGGAGATCATGCAAGAAATCCAGGCTGAAATACAGTCGACCTACTCCTACATCTTCTTGACGCATACCAACTGGACTGTCGGGTTCCGCAACGCCGTGAAGAACATCTGCGGCCAGACCGGGGCTGACGGAGTTGTCTTGGTCTGCAATAATCAGGGACGCGGCTTCTACCACAACGTCTGGATAGACGAGGGCTGAGGAGCCAAATACTAGGAAACGAGCACCAGTTGACGCAGCTTCGGAGGACTTGAGATGAAGCAATTCATCCTCCGTCGGGCTGCGCAACTGGTGCTCGTGGTTTTTGCGGTCACCTT
>JAKZTU010000366.1:0-13563 GCA_047516945.1 Acidimicrobiales bacterium | reverse complement strand
GGCTGGCCCATCAGCAGTCTCATAGGCACGAATACCTTCGAATACGCCAGTTCCATAATGCAGCGTGTGGGAGAGCACATGGATCTGCGCTTGTTCCCACGGCACCATCTCGCCGTTCATCCAGATGTGGGGGGTGGGGGTAATGGGCATTGTGCCTCCTACAAGCGAGCGGCGATCACATCGCCTATCTCTGTGGTTGAGCCGCTGAGCGATTCGGGGTTGGAGCAGGCTTTGCGGATCCGGTCAGCCGCTTGCTCCTCACCGAGATGGTCGAGCATCAGCGCTCCTGACAAGATTGCGGCCGCCGGGTTGGCTTTCCCGGTGCCCACAATATCTGGAGCAGATCCGTGGACCGGTTCAAACATGGAGACCCGCCCAGGATGCAAGTTGGCCGACGCGGCGAAACCAATCCCGCCGCTCACAGCACCGCCGAGATCTGTCAAGATGTCGCCGAAAAGATTGTCGGTGACGATGACGTCGTAGCGCTGCGGATCATCCACAAAGTAGATGCAGGCCGCGTCGACATGGTTGTAGGCCGTTTCCACGCCCGGATATTCCTCGGCCACTTCGTTGAAGGTCCGCTCCCAAAGGTCGCCCGAGAAAGTCAGCACGTTGGTCTTGTGGACCAGGGTCAGGTGTTTGCGCCGCTTCATCGCCAACTCGAAGGCGTAACGGACGCAGCGTTCGACACCAACACGGGTGTTGACCGATCCCTGAGTGGCGATCTCATGGGCCGTGTCCTTGCGAAGAAATCCTCCTTCACCAGCGTAAGTGCCCTCTGTGTTCTCGCGGATGACCACAATATCGAACTCGGTGTTCTCGCCGCCGGCGATCGGGCTGGTGTTGGGACTGTCGGGTCCGCAACTGAAGGGCCGGTAGTTGATGTAGAGGTCGAGGTCGAAGCGCATTTTGAGCAGAAGTCCTCGCTCAATAACTCCGGGCGGTACATCAGGGGTTCCAACCGCCCCGACATAGATGGCGTCAAGGGCGCGCCACTCGTCAACGATCTCATCGGTCAGCACAACGCCGTCTTTCAGGTAGCGGCTGCCGCCGAGGTCGTAGTTGACCGCGTCGATTTCGACACCTGCCGCGGCGATCACTTTCAAGCCTTCGGTTATGACTTCAGGGCCGATTCCGTCACCGCCCACTATTCCCACTCGATGGGTCATGTTGTTCTTCTCGTTCGCTGGTTGTTGGGGACAAAAGAAAACCGCCCACCGAAGTGGACGGTCGGGCGCACGCCACAACGGGCGTGCGCTACGAAATAACTACGATCAACGGGCCGTGTGATCCCATCACCCAAGTGTACCCCCTGCTTGCGCCATCGTCATCTCAATTCCGCGAACCGGTGCGGATCCGCTAATTACGATACTGAGTAAATTTACTCAGTATCGTAATTTACTAGCTACACTCTCCTCATGGTTGAATTCCGTCGGCCGCACGTTACGACCCTCCAGGAGAGGATGGCGGAGGCCCCAAGACGACTGATCGCTGTCTTCGGACCCCGTCAATCCGGAAAGACGACAGCAGTTCGCCAAGCTCTCGATCTCTCGCAGCGACCAAACCAATTCGAACGGATCGACATGCCGGAACCGTTGGCTGGGCTTAGTCCGTCTTCTCCTGGCTCGGCCACCTTAAGGCTTCCCTCTGCAGAGCGTAACGTCGACTGGCTAGCCGGAGTTTGGGAGGCCAGCCGACACCGCGCCTCATCGCACCCCGGCTTCGTTCTCGTGCTGGACGAGATTCAGAAAATCAACGGTTGGTCGGACGCGGTCAAGGGTCTCTGGGATACCGACCGCGCCAACGGCTGTCCGATGCATGTGGTCATTCTCGGGTCAGCACCGCTACTGATGCAGGATGGCCTAAACGAGAGCCTCGCCGGGCGATTCGAGCCGATCCGACTGAGCCACTGGTCGTTTCCTGAGATGTCCGAGGCCTTCGGCTTCAACCTTGACCAGTACATATTCTATGGGGGATATCCCGGCGCTGCTCCCCTAGTCCACGATCTTGAACGCTGGAGTACATATGTCCGTGAGGGGCTGGTCGAACCCAATATTGAGCGCGACGTTCTGTCCATGACACGGGTCGAGAAACCAGCGTTGTTGAAACGTGTGTTTGACCTCAGCGCTCTCTACTCGGGGCAGATACTGTCCTACAACAAGATGCTCGGGCAGCTACAAGATGCCGGAAACACCGTTACGGTGGCCCGCTACTTGGATTTACTCTCCAGGGCTGGGTTGGTGACCGGCTTGTCCAAGCACACGAATCGAGCCGTTTCTGCCAAGGCTTCAACACCCAAGCTGTACGTGCTCAACACGGCACTGATGTCGGCAACTTCTCGTTATTCGTTCGACGAAGCTCGGGCTGACCGCTCATTCTGGGGTCGTTTGGTTGAGAGCGCGGTCGGAGCGCACCTTCTCAACACAACCTCTCCGCGAACTTCTGTCAGGTATTGGCGAGAGGGAAATCATGAAGTGGACTTCGTCCTTAGCAGAGGCCCCCATGTTGTGGGGATCGAGGTGAAGAGCGGCACGGCACCGACAGCACATTCCGGTCTGAGCGAGTTCGACCGCCGTTTCAAGCCCAAAAATACACTCATTGTCGGAGATTCAGGGGTTCCTCTCCACGAGTTCTTGACTCTCCCCGGAGATTGTTGGTTCGAAACGTCATGAACACCGTCGTTGCGCGTACATGCACCGAGATCGGTCCCGACGGTGCGACCATCGGTAATGCCGGACCGCTCAGCGAGTTCAGGGATTACGCCGCATATGTGCTGCTCGGAGATCCCGGTGCGGGCAAGACCACGGAGTTCAAATCAGAGAGAAGGGCGCTCGGCGACTCTGCAGAGTTCATAAGCGCACGGGACTTCATCTCTCTGGATCTTGACTCTCATCCCGAATGGCGAGACAACACCTTGTTCATTGATGGCCTCGACGAGATGCGCAGCGGCGCGGTTGACTCGCGGGTTCCGCTTGACGAGATTCGCAACCGGCTCGATCGGTTGGGAGGGCCGAAGTTCCGCCTTTCCTGCCGCGAAGCAGACTGGCTCGGCAACAATGACCGGCGAAGTCTGGAGGTCGTCTCACGCAACTCAGAGATCACAGTGCTGCGGCTCGATCCGCTCAGCGACAGAGCCACCACGGAATTGCTGAGTTCGTGGATGGCACCAGTCGATGTGGAGACGTTCCTGATTAGGGCTCAAGATCTACCGTTCGGCCTACTACGCAACCCTTTGACACTGGACTTGCTGATCGACGCGACCAGACGGGGCCAAGTGTGGCCAACAAGTCGCCGGCAGACGTTCGAGATGGCTTGCGAGGTGATGGCAATCGACCCCAACGGTGAGCATCAAGCGGGAACCGAAGAGCTGCCATGCGAAACCATCTTGGAGGCGGCAGGTTTTTTGTGCGCAATTCAGTTGCTCACTGGAGTTGACGGCGTATCGCTCACCCGCCACTCCCAAATGTGTTCGTTCTTTTCTCTAAGCGCCGTTGGTGGAACAGAATGCCAGCTATCGCAGGACTTCCTGAAGAGAGCGCTGCACACGAGGTTGTTCTCCGGCATCGACGACCAAGGGTTCAGCCCCATTCACCGCCAAGTGGCGGAGTTTCTCGGAGCGCGATACCTAGCCAAAAGGATTGACAAGAGCCTCCCAGCCCAAAGAGTGGTGGCGCTGATGACTGGTCCCAGCGACGGACGAGTCGTTAGCGCGCTCCGCGGCCTGTCTGCCTGGCTGGCAGCGCACGCACCGCAAGCCCGTCGCCAGTTGATCGACGCCGACCCGCTCAGCGTCGGCCTGTACGGCGACATCCAGCAGTTCTCTTCCGAAGACAAGCTGCGTCTGCTCAAGTCGTTAGCAGAGTTGGCAGCGCAGGAGCACTTGTTGGGCCGCGAGTACGGCACCGTTGAGGCTTTCCGATCACTTGCTTCGGCCGACATGGCACCGGCAATAAAGGAGTTGTTGAGCAGTGCAAAAGCTCTGGAAGAACGCATCACTGAATTCGTTCTGAAGGTTGTCTCCAAGGCCGACGAATCCGAATTGGAGACCCTCACCGGTTTGGTGCCGGACCTGGAAACGATCCTGTTCGACAAGTCAAGTTCAGTCCCAGTAAGAACAGCCGCCTTGGACGCCTATATCCATGTAGCTCCTCTTGAAGACGGCAGAACGGAGAAGCTCACGCAACTTCTGACGCAAGCACACCAGCGCATGCTTCCCGATCCGGACGACGAGCTTCGCGGAACCTTGCTGGAGTTCCTCTACCCGGCCTCGGTTCATCCGTCGGATGTGTGGAAGTACATCACACTTCCCAATCAACCGAACTTCGTCGGCCGGTTCAGAAGATTCTGGCGAGACAAGTTGTTGGAGAACTCGTCGGATCAACACACAACTCAACTGCTCGATTCTTTAATTGAATTCGCTCCAAGCCTGAAATCGGTCTCTTACGAACCCGAAACCAAGGACCTTCTCATTGAGCTATTGGCTCGGGGTTTGGAGAGTCACGGCGAGATGATCGGGCGGTCCCGCCTATACGAATGGCTTAACACCACCGGGGAGTCTCTCAGGAACTCTCCCCTCCTCGATAAGGATTCGCTTCTCCGCGTCCAGACTTGGCTGGAAGCGCATCCTGAAATCCAGAAAGAGATATTTCTGACATGGTTGGAGGGCCGCGACCAGGATGAACTCGTCTGGCTCGCCGGGTATTGGCGGTGCAATGCACTGCACGGGAGCACGCTGCCCGCCGACTTCGGACTCTGGTGCCTCAAAAAAGCCGTAGAGGTCGGAGACACAGAGCCGGTAATTTCTGATGACTTGCTGTGGCGGGCACACCACGCGCTAAACGACCCGACCATTAATGAAGGCCTGACCATCGAGATCATGCGCGAGCGAACACGTGGTCACGAAAGACTGGCTCAACAACTCGACGAACTGTGTACGCCGCCTCCTCAATATGAGAAGGCACGGACAGACGCATCAGAGCGCAAGGAACGCAAGCGGATCACAGAATTCGCGGCGAAGGAACGTCAGCGTCGCGCTGATTGGGATGCTCAGTTACGCGCAAACCAAACGGAACTCAGAGAGAACAGATTCTCACCGCCGAACCTGCATACTTTGGCCAACGTTTACTTCGACGACGATAGAGGGGACGACCGCAATGCATCACCACGGCACCGCATCCGTGATTTTGTCGGCGGTGACCCGCACCTCGCTGATCTGGTTCTGGTTGCTTTGCGGGAAGCGGTCTGGCGCGATGACGTTCCTCGTGCCGAAGAGACAATTTCGCTGCGGACCGAGTCAGAGCAACCATGGCTGGCCATCCCGGTGTTGGCGAGCCTAAGCCTCCACGGAGACGACCCAGCGGAGTTGGACGATCTTGCCGACTCTCAGAAACGCAACGCTCTTGCGGTCTACTACTCCGCGTACGCCCGTGTGCACGTCAATTCGGGTCACCAGAGCGCTTCACACTGTCATGACCGCTGGTTTGATCAAGACCCTGAATTGGTCCTCGACACTATGTACCAGTGCGCCGTATCAGGGATCCGTTCAGGCGAAGAGCACCCCCCGGGACTTGAGGACCTAGACCTCATCGTCGGCCACGACGAAGCGGTGAACAGCTTGAGGCTCCGCTTGCTCAAGGCGTACCCCACAAGAGCCCCAGCCAGACAACTCCCGCTACTTGACCGCCTGCTTGCAAACACGTATGCACATCCCGACCGGAAAAAGCTGAAGATGCTGGTCGACAAGAAGCTGTCGCTAGAAAGCGTCACCGTCGCTCAGCAAGTCAGGTGGTTGACAATCGGAGCGCTCGTCTCCCCAGACGAGCGTCGCAACGAATGGACCGAGTTCGTGGGCCACAGCGAAAAAAGAGTGGAGCACCTGGCCGAGTTCTTACGAAACAGTTCTAATCGGCACCGGTCTGCGGGTGTAATTCCGATCTCATACCACCGCTTCGCCTATTCGATCTTGGCTTCATTCACAGAGCCGATGATGCTCAGGGACGCGATCAAATTGCTTGGGCGATGGTGTCCCCCGACGGAACTGAGGGGATACGAGACTCGCGTGACCAGTGCCTCAGAACAGGTTCGCGGATCGATCGACGCATTGAGTTCGCAGACAGACATCAAAGCTGTTCGGGCGTTGACAGAACTGGTCAATGACCCCAGTCTAGGGCAATGGCGAGACCAGCTCATCTGGGCGCGGCAACGTCAGGACGCTGCACTGCGCGACCGCTCTTACGTGCACCCGAACGTTGAGCAAGTCCTGAACACGCTCCGTGATTTGCTCCCAGCAAACGCGGGCGACCTAACCGCGCTGCTGAACGATCGACTCGGTGACATCTCACTCGATTTGCGCGGTGGCAACAGCAACATCTGGCGTCAATTCTGGAACGAAGACAAGCACGGGAGATTGACCGAGCCGAAGCATGAGAACTCCTGTCGAGACGCGTTGCTCGAAACGCTGCGGCACCGTCTCCCCTCTAGGGTCGATCTCCAGCCCGAAGGCCAGTACGCCGCAGGCAAGCAAGCTGATTTTCGATTCAGCTTTGGAGACTTCAAGGTCCCGATCGAAATAAAGAAGAACTCCCACCCTGAGCTATGGAGCGCCCTGCACGAACAGCTCATCGCGAAATACACCACAGACCCGGACAGCTCTGGACACGGTATCTACCTGGTGCTCTGGTTCGGTGCCGACAAGACCACCTCCCCGCCGGACGGAAATCGCCCTGCGACAAGCGGAGAGTTGAAGAAGCGCTTGGAGGCAGTACTTGATGCGGACGAATCCCGCAAAGTAGTCGTAATCGTCTTAGACGTCACAAAACCCTGCGACACCTAAGCCCTATCCAATTGCACGGCTCAGAGCTCAAGTTGGGCGAGGTACTTCTTTCGGCCGCGTTCTCCGATGCGGTTGAAAAAGGGGATGAGTCGTGGGATTAGCGACGGGGTCCACAACGCGGCGCGTGCAGAAAGGCTTTCGTGATAGGGGACGTATATCTCAAGCTTGGGTCTGGCGAGGGCTCGTTCGTAGGCGTCGGCCACATCATCGACCGTCTTGACGGCACTCAAGAAATTGAGTGCGCTGCCGCCTGAGCGGGCCTCGTGCTGCAGCATCGGAGTGTTGACCGCGGTGGGATAAATCCCGCTGATCGCCACGTTGGTGTGAGAAACCTCCGAGTTGAGAGCAGCCAGAAACGCCCGCAAACCTGCCTTGGCCGCAGAGTACGGAGCAGACGCCGGCAGCGGGCAGATTCCTCCCATGGAGACGGTGGCCATGATGTGACCACGGTTCCGGTCCAAGAACACACCCAGCGCGGCGCGAATCAGCTGCATCGGGCTGCGCAACAAGACATCAAGGTGAAGATCAATGTCGTCAGCGCTCAGATCGGCCACGTCACCGGGGATCACCACACCGGCATTGCAAACGAGAACGTCAAGATCGTCACGCCATTCGCCGGCAATCCGCTCGCACAGAACGTCGGTTTGTCGCTGATCAGAAAGGTCACAACCCACAGCGGTCACAGCCGCACCGATATCGCCGGCGGTCCGCTCGGCCAATTCGGGCGTACGGTCCACGGCGACTATGTGAAAGCCCCGTTCAGCAAAACGGCGGGCCACTTCGGCTCCGATGCCCGAAGCAGTACCGGTGATGAGAGCGGTGCTGCGGGTCATCGCTGGTTGCTTTCAGGAAGGCCGACTTTTGTCTTCACCTCGTCGAGGAGCTTCAAATATGTATTCACTTCGACATAGTTGGAGTGCCGGTCAGAGTCAACGTAGCGGTGACCAGCTTTCAAGTCGGGACGGTCGGTGGATTTCAGATGCCGGAATGCCTGCGCGGTAGCCGATCCCGCGGCAGCGGTGGCGTCGGCGACGATGAGTTCGGCCATCTTGTCGAAATTGTCATAAGCGGCCGAAGCGAACTCGATAAAACCCAGAGCGGCAAGGTTCAGATGGCTTCGCGAAAAAATCCCCAAGTAGAGGTCGGGGCGGCCACCCTTGACCGACAGCACGCCCGGGTTGAGAAACGGGATCGCGTGCTGATATCCGGTTGCTGTGATCACCAGATCGATCTGTTCGCGGCTGCCGTCGACAAAGACCACATGGTCGCCGTCGAAACGCTCGACGTCAGGTTTGGCGATGCAGTCGCCGTGGCCCAAATAATGAAGCACTTGGGTGTTCATCAACGGATGAGACTCGAAGATCCTGTGGTCAGGTTTGGGGAGCCCATAGCGGCGAAGGTCACCGTTGAGAATTCGCAACATCACCCCAAAGACCCGGACCTCCAACCAGTGCGGCAAGGACGGGCCTTGCGACGCGAACACGTCAGAAGGCATGCCGATGATGTGCTTGGGGATGAAGTGATAGCCACGGCGCACACTCAAAAACGCCTGATCAGCGCTGAACGAGGCGTCACAAGCAATATCCGCGCCGGAGTTGCCCGCCCCCACCACCAAAACCCGTTTCCCCTCGAACTCTTTCGGTGAGCGATAACTGACAGCATGGCGAATCACCCCATTGAACTCACCGGGCCAACTCACCAAATTAGGCACCCAGGTCACACCATTAGCGCAGACCAAATAACGGCAACGGCGCACATCGCCGTTGTCGAACTGGAGTTCCCAGAGTCCGTCGGCAGTGAGAACAGCCTTGTCGACCGCGACACCGAAACGAATGTTGCGGCGAAGATCAAACTCGTCAGCAAACGAACGTATGTAGTCGAGTAGCTGGCGATGGTCGGGATAGTCCGGGAAGTCGTCGGGCATCGGAAAATCCGCGAAACCCGACAGGGTTCGCGACGAGATGAAATGGGCCGACTCATAAATCGGTGAACCCACAGCGTCAATATCCCAAATGCCACCCACATCCGTATTGCGCTCAAATATCTCGAAGCTCGCCGAAGTTTCACTGAGCCGACGAGCCAAGATGAGACCCGCCGGCCCTGCCCCCACCACACCCACATCAAGAATCGTCGGATCCAACATCATCACCCTCCAACCGCGGCACGACAACCACCAGACACATGTGTAGTCTCGCCGACCGACCGATGCTGTGCTGAGCTTGACACGGTTGAGCGGCCGCGGCCCGCTGGTATCGCGCTAGATTTCTTGGGATGGCGAACGTACAGCAGCTTTCACAGACGGCATTTGATCGCCTCAAAGCCGAACACGACGTCTTGACCACCCGCGGGCGTATTGAACTCTCCCAAAAGATTGAGGCAGCTCGCGCGCTCGGCGATCTTTCAGAAAACGGCGATTATCACGCAGCCAAAGAAGAAAAAGGGAAAATGGAAGGGCGGATCATGCACCTCGCCCACGTCATTAAGAACGCGGTGATCGTCGAAGCGAGTAACAACGGCAGCACGGTCGGCGCTGGTTCGATCGTGTCGATCGTTTTCGAAGGTGACACCGTGGTGGAGAAATACCTCGTCGGGTCGATTGAGGAAAAGCCCGAAGATTTGTTGGTGGTGTCGCCAGCTTCACCGATGGGTGCAGCGCTGCTCGGGTCCGCTGTCGGCGATGTTGTCGAATATGAAGCACCCACCGGCATGTCGCTGAAGGTCTCCGTAGTCGAGATCGAGTGACTCACTGCTCGAACTGGGTGACAGCATCCTCAGCCCGACCCGTCGCCTGAAGAGCCAACGCAAGATTGTTGCGCGTCGTCAGCGTGTGGGGATGGTCGCTGCCCAACACACGAGTCCAGTCCAAGAGAACCTGCTCTAGCAGGGGGATCGCTTCCTCAAGCCGACCCGCTTCCTGAAGCGCCCAAGCCAGGTTGTTACGCGTCGTCAGCGTGTGAGGGTGATCGCCACCCAACACCCGAACAGAACTGGCCAGAACCTCCTCATAGATGGCGACGGCCTCCTCAAACCGACCCGCTTCCTGAAGAGCCAACCCAAGATTGTTACGCGTCGTCAACGTGTGAGGATGATCGCCACCCAACACCCGAACAGAACTGGCCAGAACGTCCTCATAGATGGCGACGGCCTCCTCAAGCCGACCCGCTTCCTGAAGCGCCAACGCAAGGTTGTTGCAGGTCGTCAGCGTGTCAGGATGATCGCTGCCCAACACCCGAGTCTGGTCGGCGAAAACCCGGTCGAACAGAGAAACAGCTTCCTCAAGCCGACCCGCCGCTTGAAGAGCCCATGCAAGATTGTTGCGCGTCGTCAGCGTGTGGGGATGGTCACCCCCCAACACACGCGTCCGGTCAGCAAGAACCCGCTCGTAGCTGCCGATGGCCTCCTCAACCCGACCCGCCGCTTGAAGAGCCCATGCAAGATTGTTGCGCGTCGTCAGCGTGTCGGGATGGTCACCCCCCAACAGACGCGTCCGATTGGCAAGAACCCGCTCGTAGATGCCGATGGCCTCCTCAACCCGACCCGCTTCCTGAAGCGCCAACGCAAGATTGTTGAGAGTCGTCAACGTGCGGAAATGATCGGCCCCGAAGGTGTCTTTGGTGTGCGTGATCAGGTCGCGGTACTGCCGCGCGGCAAGGTCGGGTTGGCCTGAGTTCTTGATCGAGTTGATGCCGTTCAATCGGGTTTGCAGGTCGGATTCGTTGTCGACGCTGTTGGGGGCGCGTTCGTAGAGTTCTACGTACAGGTTGTACAGGCGCTGTCTCTGGGTAATGAGGGTTTCGTCGTGGCCGATGTCGGCGAGCACGACCGCGATGGCGGCAGTGACTGGCGCGGGGTCGGCGATGAATCCTTCGGCGTGCAGCGCGATGATGCTACGGGCGTCGTGCGTGCGAAGGATTCGGTCGCGCACCATAACTCTGGCCGTGGCGCTGAGGATCTGTTGACGTGCGTTTGAGAGGTACTCATTGAGCTTGTCGTTGCCGTCGTTGGTGGCGATGTGATGCTGGTCGGTTTCGGCCCATCGGCGCAGGAACTCGTCGACATGCGCGACCCAGCCATAGGCGTCGCGGGCGGCGCCGACGGCTCCCGCGAGGTCGGCGCTGCTGGGCAGGTCGATGCTGTCGATGACCTCGTCTAGGACGGGATCGCTCCAAGTGCGATGCCCCTGGCCTTGTTGGGGGTTGATGGCCTCGGGGGTGATCGCGGCGGCGACCGCATAGCGCAACCGCAGCCGCTCTGGGAGATGCTCCCAGTACTTTTTGTAGAGTTCCTTTGTGCCGGAGGGAAGGGTCGCAATCTCTTCGGGGTCGATGTGCAGATCGCCCCGTTCGCCGAACTTGTGCCGGTATTTGGGCATGTTACACACGAGTTCGAGCGCCCACGGGTTGCGATAGCGGTTCACGAGTAGTTCCACCGAGGTGGGGTCCGCCTGCGGAAAGTTCGCGCGCACGATCTGCGCGCAGTCGTCGACGTCGAGTTCCATGAGACCCGCACCGTCAGGAAACGGCGGTCCCGCAGGCCCAAGGTAGCCGACCCGTAACGCCCGCTCGCCGAGATCGCTGTCCAAACCCGCTAGCGCGGGGATGTCATCGATCTTCCCGGGCCATGTCGTGGTGATCACCAAGATATGCGAACCACGCCGCAGCAGGCCCTCAATTACCTCTAACAGTGTGGTATCCGCGAGGTGCACGTCCTCGATGAACAACACGATCGGGAACCTGTTGTTGCCCAGTACGCACAACTCATCGATCACCTGCTCGACCAACTCTCGGCCTCCGGCGCCGATTTCCGACGCTTCGCCCATCAGCACCCGGTCCTGGCGGTGCTCCCGCGCCGCGCCCACCGCAATCCGCGCGAACAACACCGCAAGCCCCAAACCAGGCACAAAGTTGCCCGCCAGCGTCTTCGCTCCCGTCGAGGCAAACGCAGCTCGCGTCTTCAAGAACCCCTGAATCGCCTTCTCCTTTAGATCCCGACCGTGCTTGCACACAACGTCCACCAGCGGGGCATGCTCTTTCAGTTGCCCCAAGTCCGAGCGCAGCGCTTCCGCGGCCACACCGTTGCGATCCGAGCACGACACTCCCCACCACAAGAACTCTGGAAGCGACCCCGGCGGGCGCTTGCCCTTGGGGACCACTGCCTTGCGATTGGGGTCAGCGATCACATCTGGCCAATACCGCGGCGAGGACTGACCCGCAGCCAATCTCGCATAGAACTCCCGGCCCACACGCGTCTTGCCCCAACCCGACGGAGCCTCCAGCGACACCCAACGCGACTCTCCCGAATCACGCACATCTGTGAACAGGCCCACGAGACCATCTACCAAGCCAACCCGGCTCGCGCCCACAAACTGTGACACGACGACAGCTTACGTAGCCAACACCAATTCAACAATCCACCCACCTTCGCAGCCGACACGTTGCCTCAAACAGGTGACCGCGGCGCCAGCGGTGAACTCCAACCGAACATCAACATCGTGCGACACAAGAACTTTCGTAATCAGCGCATACTCTGAGACCATGTCGCTTCGAAATGACGTGCTTCAAGGGCTGACGGGCCCCGACGGCTATTTTCCTGTACAGGTTGAAAACGTGCGGGGCCACGACGTGCCCGTTCTTGCCAACCGCCGAAAAACGCTGCAGGATTTTGTTGAAGGATGCCGGGCGCACGGCGACCGCGAGTTTTTGGTGCTCGACGACAGGCGCATCACCCATGACCAGTTCGTCGACCTGGTAGCTGCCGAATCCGCAGCTTTGAGCGCGGATCACGGCATAAGCAAAGGAGACCGTGTCGGTATTTTGGCCGCCAACTCTCCAGATTGGGTGATCGCCTATTTCGCGCTCGTGAGTTCCGGGGCAATCGTCGCGCTTTACAACGGCTGGTGGACCCCAGATGAGATCGTTCACGCAACCGAGTTGACAACACCGAAACTGATACTCGGTGACGACAAGCGGCTCGCCCGAGTACCAGACTCGGTTTCGGCGCCGCTCGTCGACATGGACTCCGAACGCCAGCGGCTGCAACGCGATGTCGGCGCGCACCAGTTCCCTACGGTGGAATTAGCCGAAGATGACCCGGTGTCGATCTTTTTCACCAGCGGCACAACCGGCCGTTCTAAAGGGGCGACCGCCAGCCATCGGGGCCTCGTTGGTTTTGTCGAGATCCAGATGCTGAACGGTGCGGTCAGGATGATGCAAGCCGCAGCCGAGGCCGAAGCCGACGGACAACCAGCACCCGCCCGGTCGATCGGCCCACCGCGGGTGATGATGACCTCGCCGCTGTTTCACGTGTCGGGGCTGTCAGGTTCGACTCTCATCAACATGGTCACAGGCGGGACGCTGATCTTCCACACTGGCCGTTTCGACCCGGCAGCGGGCCTTCGACTAGTCGAAAAAGAACGCGTCACCGTGTGGAGTTTGATCGGGTCGATGGGGCCACGAGTGCTCGACGAAGCAGCCAAAGGACTGACCGACACATCCAGTTTGACCAACGTCGGTTTTGGTGGTGCACCCGTCAGCCCTGACCTCGCCCAACGGGTTCGCGACACCCTGCCGACCACGGCAAGCAACGTCGGCATCGGCTACGGCTCAAGCGAAACCGTTGGTGTGGTCGCCTCCCACGGGGGCGCTGATATGAAAGCTCGACCCGCAGCTGCTGGCTGGGTCCTACCAACCATGCAAGTCGAAATCCGAGACGACGACGGCACGGTGTTGCCT
>JAKZTU010000365.1:0-3591 GCA_047516945.1 Acidimicrobiales bacterium | reverse complement strand
TTCCGGTTTCGGGGAGATCGACCGTGCTGGAGAACCGACAGATCAGCCATCCAGATAGCCCCAGTTATCTGCCAGCGCGGATCCATGGTCTTGTCTTGTGCTGGTGGGGCGTGAGCGCACCGGTCGGGGGTTAGTTAACCTCGAATTAATGGATCATTCGTCTAGATTTGCGAGAGCGCGGACCGCTGCACGCAACAACCGTCGCCGCTGCAACGGACAGTTCCCAGCAACCCCGAAGCCGACAGTGGTCTAAGCGACGGCTGTGCAACTCAACCCTCACGACCATTTCGCTGATCCGCACCCGACGGCACACATTCGCCAACCGCGACCCTGGCCAGAAATCTCCGGCTCGAAACAAGATCTGAACCGAGCGCTTGAGCATCTTCTGGCGGTCGCTGAAGCCAACGACATTCGTGTCCAGTACACCGACGACAAGAACTTCACCGAGGTTGGGATGTACCGTCACGACGAACGCTCGATCACGCTTCACGCGGACCTAAGGCACACACCAGGCCTGTATGCGTTTGTGTTAGCCCACGAACTACCCCACGCCTTCGATCCGATCCTGCACGTCACCGAAATGCCTTACTACGGCACCCAAAAAGCAGACATCGAAGCGTTAGCGGAAGCCTCAGCAGTCGTAGCGCTCAGGGAGTGGGGTATGACACTCCACCACGAACAAACGTTTCTTGACTGGACCGACAAACTCCGGTTCTTCTCGTCGGGTTGGCGCAAACGGCTCACCTCGACCCTTTACGACAGATACCTCGTCGTGTTGACACCCCTGCGCCCACAACTCGCCGACGAAGAAGCCAGAATCGCACGTCAACAGAGGTACCGAAAGTCGTTGCGTCGCGTCAACCGAGCGGCCCGCCGTCAACTCAGAGACCAGCAACGCAAAGGCAAGTAACTATCGCAGGTAGCCCAAGGGCAGCCGAGGCCGTTTAAATGCTTGGTGTGTTCAGCGACATTGCAGCACGCCGGCTGTCACCGCGTGCTTCTGCATGGAGGCGCGTGTCGTGCGGTGAGCACGCATCGAGTCTTGGATATCGGCATCCAATTCCCGCAGACGCTGCGCGACACCTGCGGGTGGCTGACGAATCCGAGCCCTAGTTCACGATCAAGAGCAGCGCCCAGCGGTGGCTCCACGGCGGGGACATGTCGTTGGCGGTCTTGTAGCGACAGGATTTCTTGGTCGACTCTCCAACCCAAATGCCCTGTGTCCGCCGCGATCTCCTCCAACGACGAGCTACTGATGTGTGTATCTAGCTCCTGAGAGATGCGTTCAACAACGTTCAGGGCGTCGCGGATGGCCGTGGTCTTGTCGCGGTCAGCAAACACCTGTGGTTGGACCAGATCGGCCAACTCGAAGTCCGAAGGTTGAACTGAAGCCGCCAATGGCGCCAGAAGACGAGCTGCACGAGCGGGTCTGCGCGACGGAAGCGTTGCCACATAGTTCTTGTGCGATTTCAACACATACATCTTGGCAACGAGAGACAGATCGTTGACGCTGGGTGCTATCTCGGCGATGTCGTAGAGGTCGCGGACCAACTGTCTGCTCTGCCAACGGCTCAGCTTCTCAGCAACGTTCTCCTCTACACGCATAGTCGGGACCACCGCAGCGTCGTCCCATACCTGGCCTGCTAGCACAGGAGACGACAACGGCTTTCGTTCGTCTGGCGGGAGCCAGCACCCGCGGTTAGAAAAGTCAATCTTCACCTCGTAGAAACCATCAGCAAAAAGCGGAGAAACAACCTTCAACAAGTAGTGCGTTCGTCGCTCGTTGAACTCGAACGCGAATCCATGCGACGAGTAGCCGTCTAGTTGCTCAGCCACGATGTCGGCTGCGCCTTCCTCGGCATCAAAGTCAAGGTCGAACGAGAACCTGCTCTTGTGCCCGAAGTGGAACTTCCGAAGAGCGGTACCTCCCTTGAACACCATCCCGCACAACTCGAACAGTCTCTGTCGGTGCATCTCCGACAAGACCACATCGAACGCAACGTCGAGAGCGGCCGCTGCAAAAACCCGCTTGGACCTTCTAGCAGCAGGATACGACCGTAGTAGATCGTTGCGATCAACTCGGGGGGTGGAGTCGCTGGACATCAGATGCTCACAGGTTCCAGTCGTAGGACCAGTTCCGTTCCAGCAGGTAGTCCACGACCTTGTATTTCGGGGACCACACCGGCATCCAGGGCTTGTATTCGTCTGCGTTGACGCGGCGACCGAAATAGTGGGGCCCGTCGCCTATGGCGGGGCCCAACGCTGTGAGATCGTTTGCGGCGTCGGAGCGTTCGCCGCGCTCCAACAGATAGGCGGTGCGTGCCCACGCAGCCGGGGGATGCCCTTCGAGTTCAGCGGCGACCAGATGCGTGTCGACGTTCTCGCACGGTTCCCACAACCACTCCGCGATGTCAGTCCACGGAAACCGGGCGGGTCGAACGCCCATGTAGGCGAGCAGCGTTTCAGGTTTCCACACAGGCAAGCCGTGGATCGTGTCGAGCGGGATTCGTGGCTGCCAGCGCAACACCCGGTACTCAGCTAGGCATCTAGGCGGTTTGCCTTCGCCCCAGTATCCGATTGCGGAGGCGGTAGGGCGGCGTAGCCAGTTACGCACTTGAGCAGATGACCTTCCCCCGATACAGGCAGGCGTGTCCGGGACGCTCCGCAACCTGGCTCTCAGTGTTATGAATCCGGCCATGTGGGGAGCAGGAAGGCCCGTGAAGACTTCCCACGCCCCGTTGACCGGAAGGCTGTGCAGCCATCCTCGACCGCGAAGCGCTCGCACTACCTGCAACGGATCACGCCCCGTGTTGTAACCAGCCAGATCGTCGAGCGTCACGACCTCAGCATTCGAGCGAGCCAGACCGTTCACCACCTGCACCAGGTCCGCGGGAGGTGGAGTTGTCGTCGGCATCTCTTTGAGATCCTCGATTAGCTCCTCTGTGACGGTATCCATGTCGAAACACTACCACCAGCTCACTGTCAAAAACACCCCAATGATGACGCGGCTTCGGCTGGGCGACCAAAGAATCCGCGGATTACTGCGGTACGGTGAGGCTCTATCGACGGCGCGCCGCCGACGTAGACCAGTCGTCGGTTTGGAGCGTGTCGAGGTTCAACACGACAGCGCTGTCTGCACAACCGTCGCAGTTCAACCCTTCGATAGAGATACCGTCGCGGCGGGTGCTGTAACGGTGATGCCAGTGGCCATGCACAACGAGCTGAGGGTTGATGGCTCTAGCGACATCGGCGAGCCGGTCCCGGACCTCGCGGGACTTGCGTTCCAGCTCCTCCGGGGGGTTCATTGTGCTGGTGAGTGCGTAGCCCAACGCCGGGTAGTCGTGGGTCAACAGCACATCGGTCGGTCCGGCGTCGATGGCGCGCTGCAGGTCTTCGTCGGACGGAACCTCTTCGGCGAACCAGGACCTGCCCTCGACGCGGTAATACCGGTCGATGCTCACCGCACCGCCCAAAGCCCTGAACCGCACGTTGTTCCATTCCCATGCGCAGCCCCTGGGTAGATACCACAACCTCGGGTGCAGCTGCACCGGCCGGGCGAGGTGTTCATAATCGGGGTCGGCTTCGCAGGCG
>JAKZTU010000364.1:0-6633 GCA_047516945.1 Acidimicrobiales bacterium | reverse complement strand
AGAACGACTTCGCACGTTGGGTGGTTCCGAGGTGTCGCGAGCACCATCCGACCCCAACGTTGGTCGTTCCAGATCGTGGAGTTCCTTGAAGCTAGTCTGGACGATCGCCTTGCGGAGCACTTGTGAGGTCCGCGACTGTGCGGCCTCGATCCGAGACTGAACCTCAGCTTTGGTCACCCCGAAACCGCCGCCCATTGAGCCGCCGACTTCGCTATTCAGTGAGGCGGTCTGACTCTCTGTGAACTCGGTTGCGATGGCCCCCTTACGGGATGCGAGCAGGCTGTAAACGGATACTTCGTCGAGGTACACAAACTCGCGGGGGGTTCCCGGTTGTTTCCTCGCCTCTCGCGCCTGACTTCGCCGGTGGCGCCAGACTCGAAAACGCTTGTAGGGGCTCATGCGGCAACCCCGGCCTTCGCGGGCCGGTTCCCGATGCGTTCACGCTGGCGCCCGACACGCTCGAATCCACCGAGGTAGTCCTCGACGAAGATGGCGCTTCGGTCGTCCGCTACAGCGAGTAACGCTGCCTCGGTCCAGATAGCTGCCAGCTCTGCGGAGGACCAGCCGTCGGTCCTGGCGGCCACGAACTCGTGCGGCAGCGGATCCTGCGTCTCCAGGTTCCGAACGGTCTTGATGAGGATGTCCAACCGATCCTCCGCGCTCGGCAGGGGGAACTCGATCTCCCAATCGAGCCGCCCAGGTCGGCGGAGGGCGACATCCAAGTCCTGCGGCCGGTTGGTCGCCGCGATTACCACGATGTTCCTTGTCGAGTCGAAGCCATCCATCAGCGTAAGCAGTTGGGCCACCACCCGCCGGCTCGCTTCGTGAGCGTCGTCGGCTCGCTGGGCTGCTACGCTGTCGATCTCGTCAAAGAAGATAATGGCCCGCTTTTCCTTCGCCGCAGCATCGAAGATACGTCGTAGGAGCTCTTCGCTTTGGCCATACCACTTGCTGAAGATCTCAGGCCCCGAGATCTCATAGAACGCTGCGTCTGCCTGGGCCGCAATGATCCGAGCCAACATCGTCTTGCCGGTACCCGGCGGGCCAGTGAAGAGCACGCCCTTTATCGCGCGTGCTCCGATCTTGGCCAACTCTTTATGCCGCTCAAGCGGTAGCTCGATCAGTTCGCGTGCACGCTTGACCACCGAACCGAGCCCACCGAAGTCGTCAAACGTGAGCTGGTTATCGGAACCACCTTCGGTTCGGAATCGGTTCACGACCTCCTCATTGATCGCCGGCAGGTCGATGTACTTGATCGCTTCTTCCGAGAGGACGCGGATGACCCCCTGGACCTCCCCCGCCTCGACGGTGTTGCCGACCTCATAGACAACATCCGCTCGGGTTGGGATCTTCCGGTACCGACCGCTCGCCTCGATGACTGTGACATCGCTCAGCTTGATCTTGACGACACCGACCCATAGGTCGTCGGGCCACGCGCTGGCATCGACCCGGTCGACGCGTTGGCCGGGACTTTCACCCGAGATCAGGATCACGTCACTGGTGCTGAAGTCATCCTCGTCCTGGTCGAACCAACCGCTGTTGCCGTTGCGGAGATCGAAGAACACCCTGTCAGCCCTGACTCCGGTCACGCGTGCGAGCATTCCGGTGTGAATCGTGGTCTCGGTCACGGGGGTTCTCCACCTGCACTTTCTGCTGTGTTCAGGTTAACGACCTCGACTGACAAATTACAGCAATGAAAGTACTCGTCGCCCTAGTCCACCAACCAGGCGGCAACCTCCGCCCCCGCGTTGATGACCGTGCAGGACCTGACCACAGACTTGGAGGTACAGGCGATCGCTTAGCCGAGAACCTGCGAGTCGTGGATGGGAACGGAAGGTGGGTCGAGCCCGGCGTCACAGGGCAGCGTTATGGTGGGGTGATGTCAAGCTCACTCGATCTTAAAGGCTTGAAGGCCGCTGCTACTGAGTTCGCCGAGTCACTTCGCGGCACGCCGATCCCCGAGTTATTCGGCACAACAGACGGCAAGGCGCTGGGCACCTGGGTCGAGGCGAGCTTCAACAAGTTCCTCGCAGAGCGGCACGCGTATAGCCCTGGAAACGCAGCCCGCGGAATCGACTTCCCAGAACTGGAGGTTGATCTCAAGGCGACACTCATCACACAACCGCAGTCATCGTGCCCGTTCCGCGACGCGTCGCAGAAAATCTTCGGGCTGGGCTACGACCTGCTCGTGTTCGTGTACGAAAAGAACGACACCCACGAGACCCAGTCTGCGGTGATCGATGTTCGCCACGCGCTGTTCATCGACCGGTCGAGAACCGGCGACTACCAAACAACGAGGGGAATCCTAGAGATACTCGACCGCGGCGGAAATCGCGACGACCTCGTTGCCTTCATGGAGGACCGAAATCTGCCGTTAGACGAGATTGGTCGCGCGGCCTTGGCCGAGCGAGTTCTCAGCGACCCCCCGACACAGGGCTACATCACGATCAGCAATGCCCTTCAGTGGCGGCTTCGGTATGGCCACGCAATAACGAACGCAGGAGGGGTCGACGGTGTCCAAGACCTCGTCCCGTAAGGAACTGGGCGACTTCCAGACGCCTCGGGAGCTCGCAGTCGAGTGCGCTCAAGTCCTAGCGACGATCCAGAGCGGAACGCGCCGTGTACTGGAACCGACATGCGGTGAGGGGAGCTTCATGCTCGCTGCTGCATCGGTCCTCGAGCCGTCCATCGAAATGCTAGGAGTAGAGATACAACCCACCCATGCCGAAATCGCCCGCCGTGTCCTCAGCTGCTCGGCCACCAAAGACGTTACGTGGCGAGTTGAGGTGGGTGACATGTTCCGGCACGACTTGGGCAAGCTCCAGTGGGAGATGGATGGGCCACTGCTGGTCCTCGGGAATCCGCCATGGGTCACGTTGTCTGACCTCGGCGCGATGGACTCAATCCAGATCCCCGACCGATCGAACCTGCGTTCCGTGCGGGGAATCGATGCGCTTACGGGTGAGTCAAACTTTGACGTCTCCGAGTACATCTGGATGCGGCTTCTCACGGAGTTGCGTCGAGAGGAGCCAACGGTCGCGCTCCTCTGCAAGACTTCCGTCGCACGCCGGGTTCTAACGCTGGCAGCCCACCTGGATCTACATGTGGCTGATTCGTTCCTGTGGCGCATCGACGCGAAGAAGTCGTTCGGGGTAGCAGTCGACGCCTGCCTCTTCGCTGTTCGGCTCGATGGGGCTAGCCACAACTACCGATGCCAAGTCTTTGAGTCACTCGATGCAAGCTGTCCGACAAGCACCATGGGATTGGTGGGTGGGGCTCTTGTTGCCGATATGGATGCTCACGCAGCGACTCGGCAATATGACAGGCCGTCGCCAGTCGAGTGGCGGCAAGGCGTCAAGCACGACTTGGCAGCTGTCATGGAGCTTCGCACTGAAGAGGGCGGCAAGCTCCGCAACGCGCTCGGCGAGGCCGTCGAGATCGAAGACGACCGGGTGTATCCACTCCTCAAGGGCTCAGATGTGAACGCGGGTCGGCCCCCGGAACGCTACGTAATCGTGACTCAGCGGTCGCTGGCAGATGAGACGAGGAGCCTCCGACACACAGCTCCCAGGCTCTGGAGCTACTTGCAGACCCACGCGGAACGGTTCGCTGCCCGCAAGTCGTCGATCTACCGAAACCGAGCGGCCTTCTCAATGTTCGGCATCGGGCCCTACACATTCGCACCATGGAAGGTCGCAGTCTCGGGCCTCCACAAGGCCCCTAGGTTCCATCTCGTGGGTCCAAGCGAGGGGCGGCCCGTCTTGTTCGACGACACGTCGTACTTCGTACCGTGCGAATCAGCGGCCGAGGCAGCCATACTTCTCAGTGCGCTGACGAGTGAAGCCGCAACCCTCCTCCTCAAGTCGTTGCTGTTCACTGATGCCAAGCGACCGGTGACGAAGAAACTGCTGCAGCGCATTGACCTCGCTGCCATTCTTCGCCACGACCGTGCCCGAGTCGAGAAGGACGCGCGGGCCGCTCTCGAAAAGGTCGGTCAGCACCTGGATGCTAGGGCGATCGCTCGAGAAGCCGACCAACTCCTGCAGCAATGGGGCGGGACTCAGGATGCGCCGTCGCTCTTCGATGTCACCGATATCGCTACACATGAGCCAGCCGCGTGAACTGACGGTAGCCGCAAGCACGACGCGTTCGCCGCCGCCAGCCGTCGAGCATCGACGCCTCCTGAAACCTGCGCCAACCTGTAACACAGCTACCGGAGCCGACCTGTAACGCGGGTACTGGGACTTGACAATTCGCTGAGTCTTCTAATGGACGGGGCAGCACGGAATGTGATCCACAGGTACAGCCCGGGAAGAATCCATGAACCCCACTTCAGAGGCACTTTCTGGCACCGGCCGACACAGCTTGACACGCTCCAAGAGCAACTCATTCACCGAGGGTTCTCATGTGTCGCACTATCACATTCCTATGTCCTGACGCATCACACCGCCTGCCCGATGTCTTGGATTGTGCGCGGGAAAGCGGGGTCCGCGCCCGCGAGTTCGTTGGGCGACAACCCTTTCTGGGACTTCTACTAGGTCCGAAGCCAGTTGAATTGAATCAGGACAGTGCGGTTACTCACCAGCGGATTTCGAGAAGCACGAGGGGTGATGAGCGTCCCGTCGAGGGACGGACGGGCCATCGTGGACCGCTCTTGGAGACGTGACCGACCGAGGCCTTTCGTTAACTCTCGTCGGAATCGCCGCTAGCCCAATACGGCGGCGGATCATCCAAATGCTCTCGGATTGGCGGCGAGGTGCCGACGTAGAACACTTCGCCGTAAGCGGAGACGTGGTAGTGGTGAAGCTCAGAGTCGGTGGCGAGCACCACAAAGAACGCGTCGCCTCCGGTGAAGGCCCGATCCGGGCTGTCCGAGCACATGTCGCCCGATCCGAGGACATGGGTTTCAGAACCCACACGGTCGATCAGATCAGCTACGGCGAGATGCTCAGCAGCGCCGAGAGAGACCAACGGTCTGCGACCAGTCCTGTTTGCGATCTTGTGGTACACCCACTTGACCAACCGGGCTGCCTGCCCAACGGCGGCAGAAGCGCCGCCTACGACGGCTATGGCCCCGATGATCTCGATAGCAGCACCGACCCCACTGGCTCCCCGGCCTACGTCGGCCTCGCGGCACTTCAAGGTGAGACCGGTTTCGTGCTCAATCTCAGCAACAGCCTCTGCCGTGTCCGAGTCCAACAACTCGCGGTAATCGACTTCGCCGGAATGCACCAATTCCCAACTATCCTCGGAAACGCCACAGGCGAGCATTAACGCCTTACGGGACATCCGATTCGCCCAGTCAGCATCCTCTCCCGCGGCGACTTGGGTCCAGTTGTAGCTTCCCGGCGCTGCTGGCATCGCCGTACTCTAGCCAGAAACCAACACCCTCCTGGATGCACCACGTTGTCATACGGCGATGATGGGTTGAGAGGTCTCCACACTGAGCAAGCAGGAACCGACGGTCTTCCGGTTGTCCCAGAACTCTAGCCGGCACCCGCACGGCCATTCAGGGCCTCCTTGATTCCGGCGCGACGAGCGCGAGGATGTGACCGCTGGGTACCCTACGGCGAGTCATCGGGCTACACGTCCGTCACGTTGCTGACTGGGGAAGTTGAACTCGCACAACGTGTTACAGGCTAGTGGCAGCCCGTGACACTGTGCGTGGTTTCAATCTGCTGTAGATGCCTACAGGACCACTCGGCCTGTTCGGATGCAGCGGGCACAACCGTGGCCGAGGAGCGGCAAAAGGGAGCGGCGTAGCCCACTAGGGGTCATGTCGGATTAATTGCTTTTGCGTCGGGTTCTGAGATCCCTTGGATCAGCCTGTAGACGCGGCCTGCTCGCTCGCCTTGATCCACATAGTCCTGGTAGGCCATGAGGGCGTTGTCGATCAAGCCGTCGTAGGTGACGATCCGAGCGTTGTTGGCTCGCAGAGTCTCGCGGGAGCGGGATTCACCAGTGGGGGATTCCTTCCAGTCGCGCAGCGGCCTGCCGATCACGCAAATGACCTCTAGGGGTTCGTTGCTTCTGTCGGTAGCTGCGAGGACCTTCTCGGCAGCGCCATAGTACTTGGAGATCTGGGCATGGAGGTCGCTGGTGGTCAGCACCCTGTTGGCCCGCTTTAGCTCAATGATGACGTGCTTGTTCCCCGTGGTCGAGTAATAGATATCCAGACGTGAGAGGCGTTGCTCCTCTGTCAGGGAGTTGTAAACGGCATCTAGAGCTTTGTGTATGCGCTTCTCCATGACTTGAGTGTTGGTGGCTCGCTCCCAGGACGGGTCGAGCAGCCAAAGGTGCTTGTAGAGGTGCTCCTTCAGTGCCTCCTCTTTAGCACCGTCGTCCACGAGTCCTGTGAGCTTTCGGATGACCTGGAGTCTGTCCTTCGCGATCTGGTAGTAGGCGCTGGCCTCTAGGTCGTCGAGCTGGATGAAGACGTCGTTGAGGGCTTCAAGGTTCTCTACCGAGACCTGATCGAGACGGTATAGCATTTTCCTCAGTTTTAGGCTCTCGAAGGCCAGCACACCGCTGACGAAGAGCTGGCGCCTCTGGTCATCGTCTTCGAGCGGGAGTTGGTTGATGCGCCCGAACAGTCCTTTGGCTGCCGTTTGTTGGTCCGCGTCGAGGTCGCTG
>JAKZTU010000363.1:0-2578 GCA_047516945.1 Acidimicrobiales bacterium | reverse complement strand
TCTTACCCAGCGATTGCTGCCGTTGCTTCGCGCCGCGGCCCAACCTGCACATCCCGCCCGAGTAATCAACATCGGTTCGGTCAACGGACTGACCCCACCGGAACTGCACACTTTCTCTTACTCTTCGTCAAAGGCGGCGGTACACATGCTGACCCGCCACCTTGCCAAGGAACTTGCCGGCGAACACGTCACGGTCAATGCTATTGCTCCCGGACCGTTCGACTCTCAGATGATGGCCTTTGCGCTCAACGACCCCAAGACCCGCGCTGGTATCGCCCGAGATGTGCCCCTCGGCAGGATCGGCATGCCTGACGACATGGCCGGGGTGGCGATTTACCTCGCCTCCGCGGCTGCCTCCTATGTGACCGGTGCCGTAGTCCCCGTCGGTGGTGGCCTGTCCACGGTCGCCCAGTAGCCGAGGTCCATATCGGATGGTGCCGGGCCGTTGAGCGGCTAACGGTACTGGTCGTAGCCGACAGCGGCCAGCGCGTCGGCGGCGCTGAAATCGGGGTTGCCGTCATGGTGCAGTCGCCGGCCGTACTCCCAATACAGGGGTCCGACCGCCACCTCGCCCTCGGCGGCCCGCACCGACTCCAGCACCCGCATCAGCCTCGGCGTGAAGCAGGTCATCGCTCCGGACCGAGGACGCAGACGGCGTACTCGTAGGGTACCTGTAGAGTGCCGCCGACCCTCACGCCGCTGATGGTGACCGTGTAGCAGTGGTCGTCTGCGGGCTCCGGCAATGGAGCCGATCCGGTGTCGCCGTTCACGGCCCAGACGAGCGCCCCGTCTCGGTGGATGATCTCCGTCGCCACGGGGCCGTTGTCATCGGATAGGGCGACGGATGCGCTGGAGAAGTCGGGGCCTGAGAGGAACCATCGGGTGTAGGTGGTGTTCCCGACGCGGCTGGTCTCCATCTCGATGCGCTGCATCGAGAACGACCAGCGGCCCCATACCGTTGGTGCGGGCACGTACCCTGGCGGCGGCCAGGCAACGAATCCTCGCAACTCCCGGACGGCCGGAACGAGGCTGAAGTCGTAGTCCAGGTGCATCGCGTTGGCCACTCCGTAGCGTCGGTCGCCGTCGCGCACGTTGCCCGTGCCGATCCCGACGACCAGAGGAGACAGGATCTGCAGCCGGTGGCCGACCGCCCGGTTGTTGTCGCCGCTGTCTTGCATGTAGCCGTCGACGCCGCGGACTCCGGCTGCACCGAGTCCGATGTTCTCGCCGGGGTAGTCGATGTCGGTGTAGCAGGCCCAGTCAGGGCTCGGAGTGTGAGACAGCGCTCCCTGGGCGAGCATGATGAGGGCCTTGCGCTGGGCGGTGGCGGTGAGGGCGGGATCCTCGGCCACGGTCGCGAGGCCGGCCATCCGGCGGTACCAGTTCACCCGGCGCAGCACGCTGTCGCGGAAGTCTTGGCTCGTGGTGCCGGCCACGCATTCATCGACGTCGCCGGTGTACCCCCAGCCGGGCTCCTCGCGCTCGAACTCCTGCCGATAGTGGCCCAGCACAACGGACCGGTCCCAGGTGTCGAGCCCCAACCGGGCGGTCCCGGTGCTCTGGGCCTGTGTCCTGACGAAGAGGGCCGACGAGGCGTTGGGCACGGAGCGCGGGCCTTGGACGCGAGACTCCGGGACTCTGACGACCACGGTTCCGTCGGCCGCTGGCTCGATGGTGGCCGTGTAACCGGCTCCTGTGCCCGCGAGACTCGTGGCCGCGCCGTTCACCACACTGATGTCGTCCAGTTCGAAGTCCGTGACCGGCGCGCTGAAGGTGATCGTCACATCGAACGCACCCCGCACCACCGACGGTGCCGAGGACTCGACGGCGACCGTCAGATCGGGCTGTGTCTGGTCCTCGTCCACATCGGCGGTTGGGTCGCAGTCGGGGGTTGAGGTGTTGAGGGTTACCTCGGGTTCGTTCTTGTAGCGGTACAGGAAGGTAACGAGATGGGCACGCGTCAACGTGTCTTCAGGCGCGAACGTGGTCGGTGATGTGCCGGTGGTGATACCGGTGTCGGCCATCCAAGACACACCACCTTGTTGCCAACCGGCCACAACATCAACAAAACCATGCGGTAGCGCGGAAGGCTCGCCGGCTAGACGATGCAGGAATGCTGCGACTTGGGCACGCCTCAACGTGTCATCAGGTGCGAACGTGGTCGGTGATGTACCGGTGGTGATCTCGTTGTTGGCCATCCACGAGATCGCATCGTCTTGAGACGAGTCGGTGACATCGGTGAACGGATGACGATCCCCAGCGTCGGGCTGGTTTTCCATGTTGTAGATCCACACCGCTGTTTCACCACGCGACACCGGAGTCTCAGGCGCGAAACAGGCCCCGCTAATGTCGGTGATGGCGTTGTCGACTGACCATTGCACTGCGTTGGTGTACCAACTGCTTTCGCCCACGTCGCCGTATCCCGCGACGGCCCCACCAGGTGCCGCCGATCCCATCAACAACGCAGCCGTCAACGAAAAAACCAGCCCGACAGTCAACCAGACCCGGCTCATCCCAACCGCCGAACAAGAACGTCTCCACGACATAGACACGACACCCTAGATCAGACTGAGGTTCC
>JAKZTU010000362.1:0-2875 GCA_047516945.1 Acidimicrobiales bacterium | reverse complement strand
GACGTGAATGATCTTGGCTTCGGGAGCGAACCCGTCGAGTTTGCCGGTGACTCGGTCGTCGAAGCGGGCACCGAGCGAGATCAGCAGATCGGACCGTTGCATGGCTGTCACAGCGGTGAAATTCCCGTGCATACCCGGCATTCCCAGACACAAGTCATGGCTGTCGGGGAAGGCACCGCGCGCCATCAATGTGGTGACCACCGGTATCTGGACCATTTCTGCGAGTTCCAGCAGCGCTTCAGCGGCACGGGATTTCAGTACCCCGCCACCCACGTAGAGTACGGGTCGTTGCGCCTCGCTGATCATTTCCGCGGCGGCTCGGATCAGCTCAGGATCGCCTTGGGTGACCGGGTGATAACCGGGTAGATCCATGTCGGTGTCGCTTGCTTCATACCAGGTCATCGCCGAACGTGGGTTGGCCGGATCGACGATGTCTTTGGGAATATCGACGAGCACGGGACCGGGGCGGCCTGTGGTGGCGATGTGGAAGGCGGCACGGATGGTTCGGGGAATGTCTTGGGCTTCGGTTACCAAGAAGTTGTGTTTGGTGACCGCCATAGTGATTCCGGTTGTGTCGCACTCTTGGAAGGCGTCGGTCCCAATCGCCGCGTAGGGAACTTGCCCGGTGATGCAAACCATCGGAACCGAGTCGAGGAAGGCGTCGCATAGCGGAGTGACAACGTTGGTAGCTGCCGGACCACTGGTGACCATGACCACGCCGGGTCTTCCCGTGGCATGGGCATAACCCTCGGCCATGTGGCCGGCCCCCTGCTCATGGCGCACGAGGATATGGCGAATCGAACTATCGATGATCGGGTCGTAAACGGGAAGAATCGCGCCGCCAGGCAAGCCGAACATCACTTCGACTCCGGCGCGTTCAAGGGCCTTCACCAAGGCCTCTCCGCCACACATCTGCTGTTTGTTGTTCATTGGTTCATCCCGCATGTCTGCTGGTTGTTATTGAAGTATGCGCCGAAAACACGAAACGACCTCCCTTCCGGGAGGTCGAGGCGCACGAACGGCTGTGGTTTCGCGTACGTGCGCTAGCTAACGAGTACTACTGGGTCGAGGGCTGGGCGCAGGTTCACAACGAGAAGTATGGCGCTTCGAAGGCCCGTTGGCAACGTCTCTTCGGAGCAATCCCTGCTCATGTCGGCGCTGTCTTGAAGCACCGGTTCTGTAACATCGGTTGCTTAGTGGCACGCATTGGCGTTTATCCCGGATCGTTCAACCCGCCTACCAAGGCACACCTCGAAATCGCCCTTGCTGCGGTGTCGCAACTTTCGCTGCAACGGCTCGACTTCGCGTTGTCCGTGAGCCCTTTGGGCAAAGCCAAAGTGGAAATGCCAAGCTTTGCGCACCGATTTGAAGTAATCGAACAGTCGTTGTTGGATCACGAAAGCCTCGCTGTCGTCGTCACCGAGGCACAATTGATATCCGATATCGCCGATGGCTACGACATCGTCGTAATGGGTGCGGACAAATGGCACCAGGTGAACGATCCGGGGTGGTACAACGACGACATGGGGGCCCGAGACGACGCGGTGAGCCGTCTACCGACCGTTGCTTTGGCTCCTCGGCCACCATATGTGATTCCTCTGGAGCTACGGCTGCCGATTCCCGACGACCTGGTGAACATCTCATCAACTGCCGCTCGC
The DNA here is from genome assembly GCA_047516945.1 of Acidimicrobiales bacterium. Taxonomy (GTDB): domain Bacteria; phylum Actinomycetota; class Acidimicrobiia; order Acidimicrobiales; family Aldehydirespiratoraceae; genus VXYK01. Next base: position 1,217 of record JAKZTU010000362.1, on the reverse strand, counting down.
GCCGGACACACCGAATGGATGACTGTCGCTGCCGCTCAGTTCGACGCCGAAACGGGGGCTTGGACCGACCCGGCTCGATACCAACGCTGTCAAGTCTCAGGAACCTAGGTAGGGCGGATCAAGGCCCAAGACATCGAACAAGAGCCAATCAACTACCTCTGTCAGGCCCTCGTCTGACAGGTGGAGGCCATCGTCTCTAAGGTTCAACTCACGATCACTCCCCACCTCCCCGATCCAACCCGGATAATCGACCATCGTGACCCGAGCATCTATATCCGCGGCCACCGCCGCTACCAGTTGGTTCAGCAGCGCCACTCGTTCAGGGGTGTTTTGACGAGTGATCGGCCGATTGTGTTCGGCACCTTCAAGAAAATAGAGTTCAGCGCCTGTCGACGTCAGGAGTTCGATCGCGGCGCCATACTCGCTCGCTGCGTACTCATCGAATGCCGGTTCGCCAATGTTGGTCCACTCGTCTCCGGCCACCCCAGGAATGAGTCGATCAGTGATGTCCCAGGGGCTCACATGAGTAATCACGACGTCGGGAGCGAACACCTCAAGGACCGTTGACCAAGAAACGACTGCTTCTTCAGAAACCAACTCTGGATCAACCGGTACAGCCCAATTGGAACACAGATCACCAACGGGACCTTCGGAACCATCTGGCACACGTTTCAGACCAAACCTGACGGTTCCACAACCGATATGGGCCTCGTCGAAGACGATCACCCCGGCATCCGGATTGTCCAGCGTCCACTCAACGAGCGCGTCGCCGATCTGAGCCATCACCGAATCGCCTACGATCAAGATTCGCACGGGTCCGGGGTCAAACTCTGCTTCGGGTGGTGGCTCAGACTCAGAAGCCGTTTGTTCGACGGGAACAGCGCTGTTTGCATCGCCAACGTTCAAGTCGCTATCCCCCGGTTCCGGGGTGGCTGATTCATCGGGTGGCTGTGCCTCGTCGATTTCTGCGGTTGGAGTCGCTGGGTCTGAAGTCGCAGGGTCTTGCGTCGGCCGGTCCCGGTCAGTTGAGCTCGCAGCAGCAGAGGGCACAAGAATCTGTCGGATCTCAGGCGGGCGCCGGGTATGTGCCACCAACAGACCCGACAGAATCACCACCACGGCGGCCGCCCCGGCGAACGCAGCCATCGAGGGCCGGAGACCCTTCAACGTGAAGGGCCACTTTCGCTTCACAAACGGTTGCTCAATCAAATGAAATG
>JAKZTU010000361.1:0-4801 GCA_047516945.1 Acidimicrobiales bacterium | reverse complement strand
CTCATAGATGATGCCGCCGTCTGTCTCAAGTCCTTGCGTGAAGGCATCGGTGTCGTGACGCCACGAAGCCTCGATCCTTACCCGCCAGTCTCGATCGTCAGCCGTTCGTGGATCTGCGGGCCACGGCGAGACAGCGACCTCACTTGGTGACGTAGTACTGGTGGTCGCGTTTGTTTCGGCGGTTGGAGCCGCGGTGCTCGTCGGTGAGTTCGTGGTTGCCGTGGTGCTGGTGGTCGTAGGTGGGTCGGTGGGTGCTGTGGTGCTGGTGGTCGTGACCGTGGATGAGTCGGTGGATGGGGCCGTGCTGGTCGTTGTGGTTGTGTCGGTGGTGGCCGCGGATGTGGTTGAAACCGCACTGGTACTGGTGGTCGCGGTTGGAGCAGACCCGACAGCGGTGCTGCTGGTCGCAGTGGGGTCGCCGAACTCGGCGTTGCCAACGATGGTCGTTGTCGTTGTCGTTGACGCGCTCGCAACCGCCTCGTCGACAGCGCGGTCACCGTCTGATCCAGCACACGCCGAAGCAGCGAGGCAAACCAGGCACGCAGCCGCAAGGAGCGGGCCTCGACCGAGCAATCGGATCATCTGGCGATGCCCACCACACCCCGAGCGGCGAGCGATTCTGCATCATCAGAACGGCCGAGACTTTCCAAGATCTCCCCGGTGTGCTCACCGAGTTTGGGGGCCAGGCTGCGTGGCGCCCAAGGAGTGCCCTCGAAATCGACTGGTGTGGCGATCATTGAGGTCGTGGCGGACTCGTCGGGTACCTCGACGAGGGCTCCCGCAGCATAGAACTGGGGATCGGCGAGCAGATCGTCGGGTGATTGCACCGGTGCCCAGAAGAAGTCTGGTTCCGTGGCGAAGATCTCTGACCACTCGGCGAGTGTCTTGGTGACGAAGATCTTGTCGAGTTCGCCGATCAGTTCTGGCCCATTCCTTGCCCGATCAGCAGCCGTAGCGAATCGCTCGTCGCTGATCCATTCGGGGTGCCCCACGGCCCGTGCGAGCGGTGGCCAATGTCGATTTGCTTCCAGGCCCACAACCCAAAAGCGCTTGTTGTCGCCGGTCACGTAGTTGTTGGTGGTGGGGTTGTACATGGTTTCTCGGGAACCGACGCCGAGCGTGAGCCCCCAACCCACGGTGATCGACAGATCGAAACTGATCGTGTAGATACCCGTGCGGAACAATGAAGTTGAGCACAGTTGCCCTCGGCCCGTGCGTTCACGGCTGTACAACGCTGCTGAAACAGCGGCTGCGGCCGCCATGCCGACGTTGTGATCGCCCATACCGCCCCGTTGAAACGGTGGGTTGCTTCCCTCTGGGGTGAGCATGTGTGCAATCCCGGACCGGGCCCAGAAAGCGGCGATGTCGTATGCCGCACGGTCCTTGTCGGGGCCCTCAAGCCCGAACCCGGTGATCGCTGCGTACACCAATCGGGGATGTTCCCCCAGCAAGGTCTCATGGTCCAAGCCGAGGCGTTCGAGCCCGGCGAGCCGCACATTCGTGACGAAAACATCTGCCTGCGCGATCAGCTCCTTGGCGATGGCCAAGCCGTCGTCATCGGAGAGATCCAAGGCGATACTGCGCTTGGACCGGTTGTCCAGTTCGAACACGGGGTTGGTGGGCATGTCACCGCCGAGCATGTTCTGGAAGGTGCGGGCCGGGTCGCCACCCAGAGGCTCGATCTTGATCACATCGGCGCCCCAGTCCGCCAAGATTCCTCCCGCGGCAGGTCCAGCGACCCAAACTCCAAGCTCAACGATCCGTACGCCCTCAAGTGGTCCTGGCAATGCTCTGCTCCTCGATCATCGACCGAGTTGTCCCAAGGCCCTCAGTCTGGCTCATAGTCTCGCGTATCGGTGTAGCTGTCTCCGCTGTCGTTCAACAGCAACCCGCTTGTGGAACTCCGGTGGGAATTGAACCGACCTTGTCGATCATATGACGGTCATCGGCAGAGGTCCGGGAGCACTGGGTCTTCAGGTATCGACCCACAAGGGTGTGGTTCTGCGAGGTTCCCTCCGTTGGCTTGACACCTTGACCGAAGAGGCGAGCGCTGTCATGGGTCTGCTTGTTGACGTAGAGCGAGGGGGTATGTTGTTGGTCTGTGTCTTGTTTGCGTTCTGGTTCGGTGGTTGGGTTGAGCCGGGTCTGGTTGAGCCTCGGGTTGGTTTTCGCGTTGACGGCTGTGTTGGTGGGGTCGCCGGCACCTGCTGGGGCCGTCGCGGGATACGGAGACGTGGCTGAGGGGACTTGGTACACCGACGCGGTGCAATGGTCAGTGGACAATGGGATCGCCGACATTGCGGGGTTCTGTTTCGCGCCTGAGACTCCGGTGTCGCGTGGTGAAACCGCGGTGTGGATCTACAACATGGAGAACCAGCCTGATGCCGGGGATCGTCACCCGTTCACTGATGTGACCGATGCGTCTCAAGACGATGCGATCTCGTGGATGGCCAACAACGAGATCACAACCGGTACTTCGCCGACCACGTTCGCGCCTGACGAAACCCTGAGGCGTGCCCAAGCCGCAACGTTTTTGCATCGTCTGAAAGGTGAGCCTTCTGCACCGCCACACAGTTTCGGTGATGTCGTTGCAGGTTGGCAACAAGACAGTGTGTCGTGGATGGCCCACACCGGTATCACCACCGGCACTTCACCCACAACCTTCGCCCCCGAGGGCACGTTGACGCGTGCACAGCTCGTTACTTTCCTGTACCGCTATCAGGGCGAGCCAGAGGTGACTGTCAGCGCCTCAACTCCATACTGCAACCCCACCGCCGATATCTCCACTAGCTTCAAAGCTGTCAGCGCAGGCTACCTCCATAGTTGCGGGATACGTAGCGACGACACGATCGTCTGCTGGGGAAAAAACTCTTCCGGGCCGGTGGGTGGTTTCAAAGCGGTCAGCGCAGGCCGCGACCATAGTTGCGCGATAGGTAGCGACGACACTGTTGTCTGCTGGGGATCCAACCCGTATGGGCAGACCGATGCGCCGGTTGGTGGTTTCAAAGCCGTCAGCGCAGGCGGCCGCGATAGTTGCGGGATAGGTAGCGACGACGCGATCACTTGCTGGGGATCCAACCTGGATGGGCAGATCGATGCGCCGGTGGGTGGTTTCAAAGCTGTCAGCGCAGGCGGCGACCATAGTTGCGGGATAGGTAGCGACGACGCGATCGCTTGCTGGGGATCCAACGAGTATGGGCAGGCGACCGCGCCGGTGGGTGGTTTCAAAGCTGTCAGCGCAGGTGGCGATCATAGTTGCGGGATACGCAGCGACGACACCGTTGTCTGCTGGGGATCCAACCTGGATGGGCAGACCGATGCGCCGGTGGGTGGCTTCAAGGCGGTCAGCGCAGGCGACGACCATAGTTGCGGGTTACGTAGTGATGACACTGTCGTCTGCTGGGGAGACAACTCGTGGCGGCAGGCCACCGTGCCGACAAGAATTCCCAAAGCAGGGATTGTCAATGACAATCCCAATAATATCCCCGGGTACAATCCCGATATCTTCTACACCGAAGAAAACGATCTCAGCCGCTTTATTAAAGAAGAAATAGTAGACCGGCATGCCGGAGAAAATCCCTGGCTACTGGAAACATGGAATCACACTAACCGGCCTGATTTCAGATATGATATCAACAACTATACGTCTGAAGTTGCTTTTAGATACATAGACGCCAAACGCCAACCAGGAGAAACCCTGGATAAGTATGTTGCCTTCCAGCTGGGTTCCAGTCTGAGCAAGCTGAATGATAGGAATATGGAAAACTTAGTTCATGAGCTAGCGCATGTGTATACCTTATCCGACGGCGCTACCACTAGTCCTGGCCCTATAGCCATCGCCCATCTCTATTTTGATCAGCTAAGTGATGGCAACGGCCTATGTACAGGCGATGAGTTGTATGCCGAAGCAGCTCAGATGCTCGTGCCTTCTCGCTATAATTATTTTACCTATTACTGGCATAACTGTAGCCACCTGCCCTCTAGGGTAACTCCTGAAGCTATTAAAGTAGTTGAAGAGGCCTTCGCCGGACGCACGCCACAATGGTTCTATGACACATTCCAGAAAACAGATGGCAGTTTGGACTACGAAATGCTCTGGACTGCTGTAAGAAATATGCTGAGGCCCAACGACCGCAAAATAGTAGTCTATCAGCTCCGAAACGAGTTCGGCGGTTATTGCTCGGAACAAGCAGCTAGAGATTCGGCATTCGGTGATTTACAGTTAGCTCAGCCTTGGCGGGATGGCGGCTGTCCTATTGACTCATGATTCCACTGAGCGGTCGACTATTGAATCCGAACAGATAAGAGAGTTGCGCCGTCCAAGTCTTCCACGATTCGGTCTACACGGACCTGGCTCAGATTGTGGAATCCGGCGTTGTCCGCTCAACTCTGCGCTCCAAGGCATCGATGAGACGTTCGGCTAACACTCGTTCGTCGATTTCGCACAGTTGGTCTGGAAGTTCTGGTCGTGATTTGGCGAACACGTCTGCTTTGCTCAGCGCTGCCCGACTCAGGAACGTCAGCATTGAAAGCTCCAAGTCGGCTGCAGCGTCGGTGTCTCCGATCTCGATCAACTTCTTGTACAGACCTTCCGCCCTCTGAGCGCGCTCGAGTGCATCAGTCACCGACGGGAACGACAGGCGATCCTCCCAGTCCGCGCGTAGTGTTGTCCACCAACCACAGCGTTCAAACAAGACTCGCCCATAACGCACGGTCCAAGAGAGGTAGTCGTGACACGCGGCCAGCTTCTGCAGCACTTCGTCCTGCTCGTATAGCCGAAGGTCTATAGAGATCGGCTGTC
>JAKZTU010000360.1:0-12646 GCA_047516945.1 Acidimicrobiales bacterium | reverse complement strand
GGGGTACCGGCACGGCGGCCGCGTTCCTGCCCACCGCCCAGAATCTGGGCTTCGAGTTCGATCCCCGTCCGGACGAACAGCACACCCGTGCCGATGGGTGCCCCCACTTTGTGTCCCGTGATCGACACCATGTCGACATCTTCAACAGCAGCGGCGAGGTCAATCCAGGAAAGAGCCTGCACGGCATCGGTATGCAAGAGCGCACCAGGAGCGTGCTCTCGAACTACCTGTGACAGCGCCGACAGATCATTGATCGCTCCGGTCTCGTTGTTGACCGCAATGATCGACACGACACTCACATCGTCGGCCGCCTTCAGCGTGTCGGCCAAGGCTTCAGGAGTTACCTGGCCCTTGGCGTTCAAACCGACGGTCAACCCGCCGGCGTGCTCAACCGGTTCGAGAACGGCATGGTGTTCACCCGCGGAACACACGGCGGTACCTCCACGAGCGCCAAGCACACCGCGGACCGCAAGATTGTCGGCTTCAGACCCGCCGCTGGTGAACACCACCTCCGCCGGTTGACGACCGATCAGTTCAGCGATCAGGTCACGGGCATCGTCAAGTGCGCGGCGGGCGTCACGGGCCGCTTTGTGCGCTCCCGTTGGATTCGCATGGTGCGCTTCGATGGCCGCTGTCCAAGCCGCCTGAGACTCGGCACGCACCACCGTGCTGGCCGCGTGGTCGAGGTAGATATCGGAGACTGGCACAACTCGATCCTACGTAACTTTGCGTCGACCGGCTCTATGGTTACCCGATGGCTTCGATCGTCACCGAACCCGCAGAGGTCAGCGCCGACTGGTTGAGCGAGGTACTCAAGCTCGACGTCACAGAGATCACTGCCCATGAGGCGGTCGGAACCGGCCAGATGTCGAGGAACTTCCGATTTGAGTTCGTCGCTGACGGATTGTCCAGCGTGGTGCTGAAAGTACCGGCCGAGGACAAATCGTTACGTGAACTCGCCACCAGCGTCTATGAGCGCGAGGTCCGTTTCTATGCCGACCTGTCCTCTACGCTGCCTTGTCGGGTACCGGAGTGTTACTTCGCGGCAATCGCTGAGACGGGAGGGGATTTCACCCTTGTGCTCGAAGACCTCGCACCTGCCCAACAGGGGGACCAGATTGCCGGATGCACGCCTGCACAAGCCTCACTTGCGCTCAAGAATCTGGCTCTGCTGCACGGAGGGACCTGGAACAGTTCATCGGTGGCCGCTCATCCGGCATTGGCACCTCAAGACAACTCGATACTGAACGACATATATCCCCTGGCCCACGAGCAGTTCATGGAACGTTACGGTTCCCGGCTCGCGGATCACACCGCAGAGATCCTGGGAGCGTTCGTATCCAATGCGGTGGGATGGCTAAACGAAACACATGACCCGTTCACGTTGACCCACGCCGACTATCGACTCGACAACCTGCTCTTTGGCCCCGAGCAAGTCGCAGCGGTCGACTGGCAGACAATACGGCTCGGCAGTCCCGGCCAAGATGTCGCCTACTTCTTGGGCAACAGCTTGCCTGTAGAGGTCCGTCGCACACACGAGGATGCCCTTTTGGTGGAGTATCTCGACGCGCTCAGCGAATACGACGTGGCCGGCTACGACCTTGATCGACTCATGTCCGACTGCGCGCTCGGCGCCTGGTCGGGTCCCTTCACTACTGTTCTGGGTGCCTTCGCGGCAACAGACACCGAGCGTGGCGACGAAATGTTCATCACTATGGCTGACCGTTCCGCCGCCCAGATCCTCGACCACGGCGGTCACCCATATCTCTAGCTCCTCAACCATACAACGAAGAATCGAGCAACGATATTGCTCGCCCATATAGATGAATATGGGTAATATCGAGCAGTGAAAACAACCCTCGGCATACACGATGAGCTGCTTGCCCGCGCCAAAAACCACGCGAAAGTAACCGGGCGCCCCCTCCGGGCCGTCGTGGAAGATGGACTGCGTCGGGTACTTTTCGCACCAGAGCCAACCCCATACGTTCTTCCCGATTTACGCGAGGGTGATCCAGATTTGCAAGACCCGTTGGAACGGTATTCGTGGCCTGAACTGCGCGAGTTGATATACGGCGGCGACGGTCCAGTGTGGTAACTAATCGCCGAGTTTTCGTGCCGTTACTAGGCTCGGCGAATGACCAACATCCGAGTTGAGACGGAACTTGCGGCGGGGGTCGAAGAGGTGTGGGAGGACATCTGCGACATCTCCACCCATGTTGAGTGGATGCACGATGCGCAAGCCATCGTCTTCACCTCCGACCAAACACAAGGTCTCGGCACCACCTTCGATTGCTTGACGAAGATCGGCCCGATCCGGCTCACCGACCGGATGGAGATCACCGAATGGGCCGACGGAGAGGCCATCGGCGTACGCCATGTGGGACTGGTGACCGGCGAGGGACGATTCACGCTCACAGCAACAGGCGAGAACACAACGCGATTCGTGTGGGCCGAAACCCTTTATTTCCCCTGGTGGCTCGGTGGCAGAATCGGTGGCTGGTTCGGCAAACCAATACTGCTACGAGTCTGGCGCCGGAACCTGCAGTTGCTCGGGGCCCGCTACTAAGGCGCTACAGCACAGGGTTGGACGCCAGCATCAGGCTGAGCACGGCAAGCAAAGCGCCAAACGCCACCGCAGCACCGACCGACGCCGAATCGGGCGTGTTGGCCCGCTTCAGCGAAACATAGATGAGGCCGATCACTCCCCCGGCGACAAGACCACCGACATGGCCACCAACCGAGATCCTCGACACAGCAAACGTGAGAAACAGATTGAACGCCAGAATCGGCCCCAATCCACTGGCCCAAACGCTCATACCAATCGATCGTTGGACAATCGCCATCGCTCCGAACAGGCCGAATATGGCTCCCGAAGCGCCCACAGCCAAAGCGTTCGGCTCCAGCAACAAAACACCCACGGACCCACCGAGCAGCGAGACGAAATACAGCGCCACAAAGCGAAGCCGGCCCAAGAACTGCTCAAGGGACCTGCCCATTATCCATAGCGCAAAACAGTTGAAACCAAGGTGAAAAACGCCGGCGTGGAGGAAACCCGAAGTGATGATCCGGTACCACTCGCCGTCCGCCACAAACGGACCCCACAAGCCGTAGTCGGCCAGAAAACGAGTGCCTCCGAGCGTTGAAACAAACCAAACTGCCACGTTGAACCCGACCAAGATCGTTGTCAGCGTCGGTGTGAACTCCACCGGGCCAACAATCACGCGCTGGCTCTTGGTCGTCGTGCACTCGGGGCAATGGAAACCTACAGAAGCCGTGTTCATACACTCAGCGCAGATCGGGCGGTCACATCTTTGGCAGATGACCCCGGCGCGGCGGTCCCGATGCCGATAGCAACTGACTACTGCTGAAGGGTCCGACTGTGTAGTCACACAGACGAAGCTACCGTCGCCAAGCACAACAGCGATAGCTTCGGGGACCGTGAACCGCCTTCACGAACGGCCACCCATCCGGCTCGAAGAGTCTGGAGTCGTGCCGATCGAGAGTCACTCAATGCTGAGCGACCAACGCACCGCCGCTCTGGTGACCCCGCAGGCACAGATCAACTGGCTGTGCGTTCCCCGAATTGACTCCCCGGGGATCTTCGCCGCGCTGCTAGGAGGACCCGAAGCCGGTCACTTCTCAATCAAACCGCTCGACGACGACAGCTACGCAGAACCCACCCAGACCTACCTCGACAGCACTCTGGTCCTACAGACCTCGTGGCCGACGCTCAACGTGACCGACTACCTCGACTGCGCCGACGGCCGACCCCACCAGGCCGCAGGAAGAACCGATCTGATCCGCCACATCGAAGGCAGCGGACGAGTCCAAGTCGTGTTTGCGCCCCGCATCGACTTCGGACGCGTACCAACTCGGATCGAAATCGGAGCTGGATGTCTCGAAGTGATCGGCGCGGCGGACCTGTTGATTTTGCGAAGCGCAGGCGTTGATTGGCTGATTGAAGACCACAGGGTGCACCAGAGTGCGGTCGCCGAAATCGACTTGGCCCGTGGGCCGGTCACACTCCAGTTGCGTTACGGCCCAGAATCGACCGGCCCAGAATCGACCGGCCCAGCGTCGCCCCAACCAGCCCGACCAACAGAGCCGGAACGCCGTGAACTCACCGCTCGCTTCTGGAGCGACTGGGCTGACGGCTTGCGACTCCCTGAGGTTGAACCCGAAATGGTGCGCCGCTCTGCGCTCACCTTGAAGGCCCTCTGTTACGGGCCCACCGGTGCGATTCTGGCGGCAGCAACGACGAGTCTCCCTGAGTTCATCGGCGGTGTACGCAATTGGGACTACCGCTACTGCTGGATCCGCGACGCCGCGATGTCGGCCAGCGCGCTCACAAGACTGGGTTCTGGCAACGAAGCCATCGACCTGCTCGACTGGCTCTTGGGGGTTATCAAAAACAACGATGTCAACCCAAACCAGCTTTCACCGCTCTACACGGTGGAGGGTCAGCCTCTGCCACCCGAGGAAACGCTCGAAGAACTAGCGGGCTATGCGGATTCGCGTCCGGTACGGGTCGGCAACGAGGCCTGCGTTCAACTACAACTTGATGTCTTTGGACCCGTTGCCGAACTAATTCATCAAATTGCCAGCGCCGACCCGGCGCTGCCAGTGAAGTACTGGCGGCTGCTCGAAGATCTCGTTGACGCAGTCGAACAACGATGGATGGAGCCCGATCAGGGGATGTGGGAAATTCGTTCCGCGCCCAGGCATCACACCCACTCCAAAGTGATGTGCTGGCTGACAGTCGATCGTGCCATTCGCACCGGCGCCGATATAGATGGCAGCGAACGACCCGACTGGGTGGATCTACGCGAGCGGATTCGCGACGACATCATGGCGAACAGCTGGAACGATGAAGTCGCTGCTTTCACCACCGCCTATGACGGCACGGACCTCGACGCTTCGGTGCTCGCGATCGGTCTCTCTGGACTGGTTGAGCCGCACGATCCCCGGTTCGCGGCAACAGTTGCCGCGGTTGACAGGTCGCTGCGTCACAACGAAACCGTTTACCGCTACAAACACGACGACGGGATCTCAGGCGCAGAAGGCGGATTCAACCTCATGACCAGTTGGCTCATAGATGCCAAGATCCTGATCGGAGACCTCGACGAAGCACGATCCCTGTTCGAGTCTTATCTTGCCCTCGCCGGTCCGACCGGGCTGATCCCCGAAGAAGTCGATCCGACGACCCGATCCGGCCTCGGCAATCACCCTCAGGCTTACTCACACCTCGGATTGATCAACAACGCCTGCAACCTCGCGCAAGCAGGCCAACCAACCGCGGGCCATGGGAGCCGAAGCGACTAGAGCATCACAGGGGACTCGCTCATACCCAAAGCGTTTTTTTCTACAACCTCAGTCACGCCCGCAACCCGGTCCTTCATAATCCGCTCGATACCGGCCTTGAGAGTTTGCGTAGACACCGGGCAGGTGACACAAGCGCCAAACAGCTCAACCGTGACAACACCCGAGGTTTCGTCAACCTCAATCAGTTCAATGTCGCCCTCATCGGCCTGAATAGCCGGACGAATCGCATTGATGACCTTCTCAACCTGGGTGCGCACACTCCCAGTGTGCCAGCATTCAACTCAATTGGTTCATCACTTACCCCAGCAATCGTCGGGTAGTCCAGTAACTTTGAAGCACGAATACTGCCTCCATGCTCCTTGCTCACCAAGGCGGTTGGGATGAGATCCTCGCGGTGGGCACGCCGATGATTCTCTTCGGTTCGCTTCTGCTCGTCGCCCGGCGGCGGGCGCGATCCCAGACAGAAATCAACAACGACTGAACGAAACGTCGGCGCCCAACGAGCAGAGTTTGCCCGCCAGGTCGTCGTAACCACGGGCAATATGGTGAGCGTCGCTCACGATCGTCTTCCCGTCAGCACCGAGGCCGGCTATCACCAGCGCAGCGCCCGCTCGAATATCAGGGGCCTTCACCTTCGCTGCCACCAGGCGCTCTTTCCCTTCAATCACGACATGATGCGAGTCGATACGAATGTCTGCACCCATAAGGCGCAGGTCGTCCACATAGCGGAACCGCTCGGCAAACAGATTCTCGGTGACAGAGCCAATGCCATCGGCGGTGGCAAGCAGCGCAACCAACAAAGGCTTCAAGTCGGTGGCTACTCCCGGGTACGGAAGGGTTGAGAACTTCGCCGAACTCAAACGGCTGGACACAGCAGCGTGAATGCTCTGGTCATCGGCTGATATCTCCATGCCCATGTCGCCGAGCTTGCCGCACAACACCGCCATGTGATCAAGGTTCACACCGGTCACTACGATTTCGCCCGTAGCAATCCCGAGGGCGGCCAAGTAGGTGGCTGCCACTATGCGGTCACCAACGACCGAATGATCGACCGGATGAAGCGCCTCAATATGGTCAACACCGTTGATCATGAGAGTGCTTGAACCCGACCCCTCAATTCGCGCACCCATCTTGTTGAGGAACTCGCAAAGATCAACAACCTCAGGCTCACGCGCGGCATTGTCGATCACAGTCGTGCCCACAGCCCGCACAGACGCCATAAGAAGATTCTCGGTGGCTCCAACACTCGGGAAATCAAGCCGGATCGATCCTCCCCGCAACTCTTGGGTTCGGGCATGGACATATCCATCAACCGTTTCGGCCTCAACACCCAGCTTGGCCAGCCCTTGCAGATGCATATCGATGGGACGGGGGCCGAAGTCATCACCTCCCGGGAGCGCGACGACTGCCTCACCACAGCGAGCCAACATCGGTCCGAGAACCTCAATCGAAGCTCGAAACTGGTCGACAATGCCATGAGGAGCAACCGGTTCGATCTTCGCTGGAACTTCGATGACCAGCGATCCGCCAACATCCTGCGTCGGCAACGTGACCTTGCAGCCGATGGCCCGCAACAACTCAGCCATCAGTCCCACATCAGTGATACGAGGGACATTGGCGATGCGATAGGTGCCCTCGGCCAGCAGAGTCGCAGCCATCAACTTCAACACACTGTTCTTGGCGCCGGAGACTTCTACCGTTCCCTCAAGGGGAGAGGGCCCCCGCACGACAAAGCTGTGCCCGGCGAGATCAAGTTCCGGAGCGTCTGCGGCCAACACGGACATCATCTGAGAGTCTGCCACCATAACACCCGTAGCGCGTCATCTGAGGCATATCTGCGAGCCTCTACTCGCATTTTGCCGAAGCGCGGTCACACCAAGCGTTCGATCAGTCGCTCAACGAGTGCCGCCACCTCATCTGCTGCGCTGTCGTAGTCGGCTTGCTGCCCCGCACCAGGATCAATGACCTCCTCCCAAGCCTCAAGTTCGATCTCCGCGAGGCCTAGCTGAGCCACTCGCATAGCCAGATCATCAGCGGACCCCGGTGTCAAGTCTCGGGCCACACGCTTCAAACTTCCGGTTTTGGCGGCTCCTTCGGGGTGGGTTCGTCGCATCCAGCGGAGATGATCTGGCTCCATGGCGACAATCAACGCAGAGTGCTCCATGTCTTGGCTAGACAATTGGCGGCTGCGATGCCACGGGTCACGCAAACCGTGCCGCTCCAACGCTGCGCGGGTACGCACGCTCATTGGCTGCCCACCAAGAACATGGGTGCCCCCGCTAAGAACACACACCAGCGGGTCTTCACCGTAGTGAGCCCGCATCATCGCAGCTCCCATAACCGAACGGGCCGCGTTGCCAGTACACAGGAAGGTGACCGTAGGTCGTTCACGATCGTGCTGTGGTCGTGGTGCTTCGCGAATCGTCAAAGGTTGATCGTCGCTCATCGGTGTTCTGTCTAGCAGTACCCGCAGCGCTATTCGCCTTTTCATCTGCTGACATTTTGACCCTTCACGCAATGGCCGCGGCTTGCTAACATCGCGGGTCAATCGCGAGTAATCACGCAGGGTATGCTCACTTGCGATACCAAACCCAACTCTGGAGGGACAGACAATGGGACGAATACGCAAACTTCTATTTCTGTTAGCTGTGTTGGCTCTGTTTGCTGCCGCGTGCGGCGACGACGACGAGACGACTACCACAGGCGATGACGGCGACGACATGGCCGAAACCGACGATGATGGCGACGACAGCGAGATGATGGACCACCTCGGCGACGGTTCACTTGGCACGATCACGGTTGAACCAGGTGCCGAGGTACAGATTCGATCACTCAACGCTCTCACCGGAGATGTAGCGCTCTTCGGTCTTCCGATCCACAGGTCGATCGAGATCGCCGTCGATGACTACGGCGACATACATGGCTTCCCCGTGACCTCACGTGAAGGCCTTGACGACCTCTGCTCACCCGACGGTGGTCAAGCTGCCGCACAGACGATCGTTGCCGACGAGCAAATCGCCGGTGTGGTCGGCACGTCCTGCTCGGCTGCGGCCGTAGCCGCAGCACCGTTGATCAGCGAAGCCGGGATCGTCATGATTTCGGGCGGCAACACCTCACCCTCTCTTACTTCAGATCTCGCGGGCACCGCGGGCGAGAACTACAACGAGGGCTACTACCGCACCGCACACAACGACCTCTATCAGGGTCGGGCAATGGCCCTGTTTGTATTTAACAACCTCGGCCTAACAACCGCTGCGGCAATCCACGACGGTGATCCCTACACCCAGGGTCTCGCTCAAGCGTTCGTCGACGCCTACGAGGAGATCGGTGGCGAGATAACTGGCTTTGCGGGCATAGCAAAGGGTGACACTGACATGGTTCCGGTCCTCACCGAGGTCGCCGCGGCCAGCCCCCAGGCCCTCTTCTTCCCGATCTTCCAGCCAGAAGGCAACTTCATCGCTGCGCAAGCACCGGGCGTTGCCGGACTTGAGAACACTCAGTTGCTAGCCGCAGACGGTCTGTTGGTCGACGGTTACTTGGCGTTGGAAGAAACCGAAGGCATGTACTTCTCGGGCCCCGATGCTCGCTTCGGCACCAACGTCAACCAGTCAACCGGCAAGACGGCCTCTGAGGTCAGCGACGCCTATGAAGCCCTCTACGGTGAAGCCCCGACTTCGCCGTTCTGGGGCCACGGTTACGACGCCACCGCCATGTTGCTTGATGCCATTTCGGCGGCGAGCTACGTGGACGGCGATGGCAACCTAGTGATCGACAAAGCTGGCGTACGCGAGCACCTCGACGGACTGACTGGTTACAACGGCCTCATCGGGCTGATCAACTGCGACAACTTCGGTGACTGCGGATCTCAGAAAGTGACGGTTATCCACCACTTGGATTCCACCGACTTCGAAGGCTCGACAGCCAACGTGGTCTTCGAATACGCCCCGTCGTAACTCCCTAGCTGTCGGTAGCGGACCGGTCCCGAACCTAGGATCGGGGTCGGTTCGCTGGCCGTCACTGTGCTTCGAAACATCCTGACTTCGCCTTCAGCTACTCACTATGGTCAAGACAGCAAGTAACTGAGCCGTTGCATATGCCATCACCCGACACCGCGGAGAAAACGAAGTTAAGCCGTCGCCCCGGCGTCGACACTTTCCTGACCTTCATACGGGTGGTCATGAGCACCTTTGTAATCCTGGGACTGCTCATGTTCATCGGGCAGCAGATCAATCCCGACAACTTCGTTGCCTCCCGCATCAACCCCGATGCCACCGGCCTGACCGCGGCCCAGTTTGAAGGCTTGGTGATCTCCGGGCTCTCACAGGGAGCGATGTACGGGCTGATCGCACTCGGCTATTCGATGGTCTACGGCGTTTTGGGGTTCATCAACTTCGCCCACGGCGAGGTCTTCATGGTGGGTGCCATGACAGGAATGATCACATCCAACAAACTTGACGAGTCCGGTGCGTGGGAAAGCAACTTTCTGCTTTCCTTGCTGTTCGTCCTTGTAATAGCGATTGTCTGCTCTACTTTGACCGCAATAATCATGGAACGGGTCGCCTACCGGCCGTTGCGGGGTTCTCCTCGCTTGATTCCGCTGATCACCTCCATCGGTGTGTCGTTCTTTATCCAGAACGTCTCTGTGGTGCTTCTCGGCCCTGGGGCCAAGTCCTACCCGACACTGCCGGATTGGCTATCAAAGAAACGGGAGTTGTTCGGCTTCGTCACCATCGAAGGAACACGGCTGATGGTGCTGGTAGTAGCCGCAATTTCAATGGTGGCGCTGTGGTATCTGGTTGAGCGGACCAAGACTGGAAAGGCCATGCGGGCCGTGGCGGAGGACAAAGAAATCGCTTCGTTGATGGGGATCAACGTCAACCGGACGATCGTCACCACATTCGCTGTGGGTGGTGCAATGGCCGGCGTTGCGGGGATCCTCTGGGGCCTGCTTTTCCGATCAGTGGTTCACACAACCGGGTTCCTGCCCGGTATCAAAGCGTTCAGCGCGGCTGTCGTCGGTGGTATCGGGAATATGGGAGGTGCGATGGCGGGCGGGATCACCTTGGGCAGCGCCGAATCCGTGGCACCGCTGGTTCTGCTCGAGCCTTGGGGCATCAACGGTGTCTCCCAACTCAAAGATGCGGTGGCTTTCCTGGTTCTCATCTTCGTGTTGTTGGTGAAGCCCACGGGCCTGTTCGGAGAGCGGCTGTCTACTGAGGACCGAGCATGAGCGCCGCTTTCGCCCAAGACGAGTTGGCAGAAGAGCTTCCGGCGCGCCGACCGCTAGACCAGAACTGGCGAAAGCTGCTCAACTACGGACTTCTGCTGGCTGTGGTGTTGATCTTCGTCGCACTCACCAACATGCCGGTCAAGCTCAACCGCCGACTGCTGATCGAACCAATTTTTTCCATGGGTTACCTGTCTCTGTTCTGGCTACCGGCAATCTTCGGTTTCTTGATCTGTCGGGAATCCGTGTTGGCGGGCATGCCGAGCTACGCCAAGGGAAACCGTGAAGTGCTCGCTGGCTCACTCGTCGGCTTGATCGGGGGCGCCGGTCTCAGCATCCTCACTTTCCTTCTGGACAATTTCAACCTCCGCGAACCATTGGTCAACTGGAGTCCTCAACTGCTTGAGCTGTTGTCTTTCCAACGAGACACAGTCTTTGGAGTCGGCATTTGGCTGCCAATAGGCCTGGTGCTCGGGACTGTCGGCGGGCTGGGGCATGTGCTCTCGGAGACAACCCGGCGTGCGCTGGGCTGGGCATTCGCTTCTGTGATTGGTTTTGCCATTTTCGAGACGGTGATTCTCGACCTATCGGAAGGATTCGCCTGGCTCGGCGCCGAATGGTTGGCTGATGAGCTCTATTTCATCCGGGGCGGTTTGACGATGCATGGGGCCGCTGTCTTGGCTGTGGTTGGTGGTCTGTTCGCAGCTTTCGGACGTGACCGAACCCGTCGCGCAAAAGAGAACTTCCAAGCATTGGAGGGAACAAGCCGAACCCGGGCCAACGCCATCGGTTTGCTGGTAGTTGCAGCCGCTTTGGTGATCCTGCCCCTCTTTTTGGGCGGTATCACCAACGAGCTGCTGGCCAACGTCGGGCTCTTCGTCTTGTTGGCTCTCGGCCTCAACATCGTGGTTGGCCTCGCCGGAATACTCGACCTCGGATACGTTGCCTTCTTCGCCGTCGGTGGCTATACGGCCGGCATTCTTACGACAACCAACCGGGGAGAATCCTGGCCCGATTGGATTCCGCAGTTCTACTGGGGCACAGCCCTCATTGTGGTGGTGATATTGGCCGCACTCACCGGATTGTTCATCGGCGCGCCGGTTATTCGGATGCGCGGCGACTATCTGGCCATCGTCACTCTCGGCTTCGGCGAAATCATCCGCCTGCTGTTTCTTTCGGACTGGCTCGGCGGGTACACGGGCGCCGCGCAAGGGGTCACCAACATTCCCGGTGTGCAGGTCTTCGGCTTGGCCACGGTAAAGGGAACCGATCCGCGGGCCGTGTTTTACCTAGTGCTGTTCTTTTGCGCTATCGCCATATACGTTTCGTGGCGATTAGAACGCAGTCGGCTGGGCCGCGCCTGGATGGCGATCCGCGAAGACGAGTCGGTTGCCGAAGCGATGGGAATCAACACGGTCAACGCCAAACTCATGGCTTTTGTGGTGGGCGCGGTGTTGGCCTCATTTTCGGGTGCCATCCTCGCCGCCAAAGTGGGCTCGGTCTTCCCCAATAGCTTCATCATCTTGGTTTCGATCGTCATTTTGGTGGTCGTGATCGTGGGCGGTATGGGCAACATCGTGGGCGTGATTGTCGGCTCGGTGGTGCTGATCGGCATTCTCGGCGGACCTCGGCAACCGGGGCTCCTTCAAGAGTTCTCCGAATACAAACTGTTGATCTACGGGGTGTTGCTGATTTGGATGATGTTGCAACGTCCCGAGGGCTTGGTGCCAAACGTTCGGCGCACACGAGAACTCCACCAAGACGAGTACCTTCAGGACGCCTGGCTCCGCGGAGAGATCGACAGCGACTCCGAACACGACGAAGACACCCACCCTGATACCGGAGCCAACGGCAACACAGGGGTGCTGCCCGCATGAGCCAGCGTCTCTTGACCATCGACAAACTCAGCGTGACCTTCGGTGGTCTCCACGCCCTCAAAGACCTCGATTTCTATGTCGACGAAGGCGAGATCGTGTCGGTCATCGGACCCAACGGCGCGGGCAAGACCACCTTCTTCAACATGATCTCTGGGATGGTCACACCGACATCTGGCGACATCATCTTCAAAGGCGAGTCACTGTTGGGTCTGGACCCCAA
>JAKZTU010000359.1:0-4855 GCA_047516945.1 Acidimicrobiales bacterium | reverse complement strand
TTTGAGGAGTACGGCATCCGTCCGACGAGCTCCAACTCACCATCACTGAGTAACGTCAGCGCCCGTTCAGCACTGATCGGTTCGCGATCGAAAAACGGCGACTCGTTCTCGCTCATGTCGTGGTTTCGGCTGCGCCTGACGTTGCCGCGGCTCCGGCTGCGCCAGGCGTTGATTCAGTGCCCGGCGCTGCCGCGGCTCCGGCTGCGCCCGGCGACAACACAGTCAGTTCCGGCACGGGCACCAGTCGCCGTTGCGGGTTTCAAGCGGTTGGCCGCAATACAGGCACGGTGGACGCCCGGCTGCTACGATGGTGCGGGCGCGTCCGATGAGTCCTGTGACTTCACTTCGCTGAAGGAAAAAACGGGCTTGGAACGGTTCGTCGTCTTCGTCATCAACGAACGATTCCGCCACGACAACGAGACGGTCGAGTTCTTGCGCATAGGCGATGGCGAGACTAGCGACAGTCCACTCCGCTACTACCGGCTCTCTCAGGTCAAGATCTGGTGGTGGGTCACTGATCCCGCCCACCGGTTCGGGAAGTTCTCTGAGCACCCGGTCGAGGTACTCGGCTAATGCCGCGACTTGCTGCTTCTCGATCTTCAGCGATACCAGGCGACCTTCGCTACGGGCTTGGAGAAAGAACTCGCGCTGTCCTCTGGGGCCGAGAGTTCCGACTGTGAGAAAGTCGAGTTCTCGAAAATCGAAGGATTGGCTCATGACGGCACCAACGTCGTCAGGTCGTCGCCTGTTGAGTTTACGGTCAACACGATTGGGCCCTCGGAGGTGTAGAGGATCGCAGTAATAGAGCAAGGAGACACCACGATGCGTTGGAACAGGTCGAGGTGGGTGCCGGTTGCTGATGCCACGATTGCTTTGATGACATCAGCGTGCGACACGGCCACGATGGTCTGTTTGGGGTGGGCAGCAACAAGGCGGTGGACCGTGTCCAAGGCACGACTCTGCATCTCCGCGAACGATTCGCCACGCGGGAACCGAAACCCGCTTGGATAGCGCTGTACCTGCTTCCACTCGGGTTTCTTGCGCAGATCATCGAGCTTCTTGCCGGTCCATGTTCCGAAGTCACATTCGATTAGTCCAAGCGACTGTCTCACGCGCAGTTTCAGGGCCCGGGCGATTGGCTTTGCGGTTTCTCGTGTTCGTTCCATTGGCGAGGTGTACACGGCGGCAACGGACTCGAGCGTGGCGACCCGCCGTGCCGCCGCTTGGGCTTGCGCGACCCCTTCGTCCGCCAAATGAAGGCCGGGTGCTCTGCCTGGGAGCGACGCTCCGGTTGTGAGCGTCTGTCCGTGGCGCACAAAAAGCACCAGCGTTGGCTTCGGGGCGTCTGATTTGCGGGCCATGGCTGCTGCACAACGTACCCTGTGAGTGATGCAATCACCCGATCCGCGCGCCGAGGCCGCGCTTGCTCAACTTGAAAATGAGGTCGTCCAGTGTCACCGATGTCCACGGCTTGTTGAGTGGCGTGAACGGGTCGGACGCGAGAAGCGTGCGGCCTTCCGTGATGAACAGTATTGGGCTAAGCCGGTGCCCGGTTTCGGTGACCCTCAAGCTGGTTTGCTGGTGCTTGGATTGGCGCCTGCAGCCCATGGCGCCAATCGCACAGGGCGCATGTTCACCGGCGATCGGTCAGGTGATTGGTTGTATCGGGCTTTGTGGCGCGCAGGCTATGCCTCGCAGGAGTCGTCAACGAGCCGTGATGATGGCTTGACGCTTGATGGGGCTTGGATCACGTCGCCGGTGAAGTGTGCGCCGGTGGCCAACAAACCGACGCCAGACGAGCGTGACAATTGTCAGCCTTTCCTAGTGGCTGAATTGGCTGCGCTCACCTCGGTCAAGGTCATCGTGGTGTTGGGCGGTTTCGCACACAATGTGATCTGTCGCCACTTCGGATTGCGACCTCGTCCCAAGTTCGGGCACGGTCAAGAAGTTTCTCTCGATAACGGCATGACCTTGCTGTGCAGTTTTCACGTGAGCCAGCAAAACACCTTCACTGGCCGGTTGACCGAGCCGATGCTCGACGCAATTTTCGCTCGTGCCCGTGAGTTGGAGGCTTCTTGATTCACCTTTGCTGCGGTTGGCGTCACCAAAATGTGGTGAGCAACCGCTAGCCTCGCGGCGGCATGAGTAATCGAACAAAGTCTCAGTCGACTCGACGGGTGAGAGTGATCAGCGTTGTCTTGATCTGCTTGGTTTTGTTTGCTTCGGGTTGCGCTTCCAACAACGACCCTTCCAATTGGGAAGAGGCAATCGCCGACGGCACGCTGGAGGAGAACTTCATGCGCTCCTGCAGGGAGGCGAACGCCGGAGGCAGTCTGAACGCAACGCAGGTCACGTCCTATTGCGAATGTGCTTTCGAGGGACTCGCCGAGCGTTTCGAAGAGGACTTCGACGACTTCAAAGACGCCGAAAAACGCCTGCGCAACGATCCCAACGATATCGACCCCGCGGTGCGCGGACTGCTCCAGAGTTGCGTCCCTCAATAGTGCTTCTGGTCAGTCGCTATTGGTTTTGGTGATGGACACGGTGTGGGTGGTTTCGGTGCTGGACTGGACGGTGATCGTGTAGCCGTTGGTGGTGACGCTTTGGCCGTCGCTGAGGATTGGGTTGTGGTCGATGATTCCAGTGCCGGTGTCTGTCGCCACTTTGACGGGAAGTTGACCTGTGCCTAGGGATGTGTCGACGGTGTAAACCAGCACGCCTTCGGTGGCGAGACCTGTACGGCCGGTAAGAACTGCGGGCGCGTCATAGCCGATTTGGCGTCGGCTTTCGATGACGATCACTTCGGTTTCCGATAAAGGAATCGCAGCCATCGCAAAGTTGTCACCAGGATCACCGACCGGACCCAGGGTGACCGTTGACTCGTTTCCGGTCACGCAGTGGACCTGAGAGGGATCAAGCCACTCAAGTTGCCATCGACTCCACGCCAACATTTCATCGGCATCCCAATCAGTCGAGTCCCCGGGGTAATGCACTCGCAGACCCATCAGTCCGACCTGTAGCTGTGTCAGAGCGCTTCCGTCGGTCGTGTCGGGACGTTTGCGCAGGTCTTGATCGTAGGGGTACATGTCGAGCAGTCCGAGATTGTGCGCGAGTTCATGCGCTCCAACCAGCCCCCAGGGGTGCGGCGCCCTGTGCTGCTCCAGCGGATTGGAGTTGATCCGCACCGTGTTGTAGACGGTGCCTTCGTTTGTGTGGGCAATTCCGCTGGAAATGCCGTCGCCGAACCTTGAACTAGGCAGAACAACCATGATGGCGGCGTAGTCCGTGAAATCGATGTGGCGGTCGGCGAGACTCGTAGCCTCAGTATTGATCTCGCGCCCGATCGCGTAACCTCCGATCGCGGTCGTTCCCAGGTAACTTTCGAAGTTGTTCTCGGCGCGTAGCCACTGGTGGAGGGGCACGAACTCGAAATCGACTCTGCCGTTGCTGGATCCCTCAAAGAAATCCTCAATATAAGGCAGTCCCATGTGGGCTTCTGATTGGGTGGAGTGAGTGGCTATGGCATTGGGGAAGTCCACGAATAGCACTGCCACCCGAACGGTCCCTACGGATTTCAGCGAACGCTCCGGCAGCGGAAAACCCGCTGTGAGCATCTCTGAGTATCCGAATGGTCGGCACATCTCGGGGTGTGGCCAGTCTGAAGAGACAACAAAATGAACACCGAGCGGTGTTGGTCTAATCAGCTCACCCCAGCAGGTGACGGTGGCGTCGGCACGCAGCCCGCACGTATGGTTGCTGCTTGAACTGATGGTAATGAACTGTCCATCTGGCGCGTCGGTCCGTGCGTTGAGCGTGTCACCCCAGCAGATGGCAGTGCTGTCGGCCCGCAACCCGCAGCTGTGGTGTCTCGCAGTGCTGATGGCAGTGAACTGTGCATCTGGTGCGTCGGATTGGACCGAACTGTTGTCTCCCCAACAGGTGATCGTGGCGTCGGCGTGCAACCCGCACGCATGGTTGGTGCTCGCGCTGATGGCGCTGAACTGTCCCTCGGGCTGATCGGTCTGGCTGACCGAGTTACTCCCCCAGCAGGTGATGGTGCTGTCGGCGCGCAACGCACATGTATGGGATCCACCGGCGCTGATGGCGGTGAACTGCCCCGTAGGTGCATCTGCTTGTCGGTACTGGTTGCGGCCCCAGCAGCTGATGGTGCGATTGGTGCGCAGCGCACAAGTATGGGATCTACCGGCGTTGATGGCGGTGAACTGCCCCTCGGGCGGACGGTTGGGTCCATTCCAGTTGGTACCCCAGCAGGTAATGGTGTTGTTGGTTCGCAGCCCGCATGAATGCGACCAACCAGCGCTAACGGCGGTGAACTGCCCTTCTGGGGGATCGGCTTGTCCGTATTCGTTGTTACCCCAACAGGCGACAGTTCCGTTGGTGCGTATAGCGCACGAGTGCTGATCACCAGCATCAAGGGCGGTGAAGGCTTCACATGGTGGGCTGTGGGGGTTTACAGCTACCGCCGGGCTGCCTTTGTAGCGGTAGAAAAAGGTTGCGAGTTCCCCGCCCGATACTGGCTCATTCGGTGAAAACGTCGTAGGACTGGTGCCGGTAGTGATTTTGTTGGCGACCATCCAAGCAACTGGCTGTTGTTGCCAACCAGCAACAACATCAACAAACGGGTGACCCGAAGCGGCGGGCTCGCCGGCTAGTCGATGTAACAACGCCGCGAGTTGGGCTCTGGTTAGCTGCCGGTCAGGCCCAAACGTTGTGGGGCTGGTGCCGGTGGTGATCTCAGTGTCATACATCCACGACACTGCTGGATGTTGATCATCATCGGTCACATCGTGAAAGGGGTGTGGGGGCGCTTGGGGCTGGTTTTGCATGCGCCACA
>JAKZTU010000358.1:0-2543 GCA_047516945.1 Acidimicrobiales bacterium | reverse complement strand
GTTCAATTCCGTGTCCGCTATTGCGCATTACAGCCGTCTCGAACAGCGATTGGTTCTGGATCGCTTTCCGTCTACGGTTCTGACCCCGCAGGTAGTGATGGGCCTTCCGGTTGAAGCGCCCGACTTCAAGATCGACCCGGTAGCGGCGCGGCGCGCGTACGGGCTTGGAGACGAGCCATTTGTCGTGTTTTTGGGAAGGGTGCTCCGAAGCAAAGGCACGCATGAATTGGTCGATTTTTTTGAAGCGACACGAGAGCGACGCGGTGACGGGAAGCTAGTAATTGTGGGTCCGGTGGTTGATCAGATCCCCAAAAGCAAAGGGATTGTCTGCGTTGGCCCCGTATCTGAAGAGCACAAGTTCGGTTTGCTCGCTGCTGCGGATGTGCTAATCAACCCGTCACCTTTGGAGTCGTTCTCGTTGGTCGTGCTTGAAGCCTGGTTGGCGGGAACGCCAGTGCTGGTCAACGGCTGGTGTGGCCCGACCCGGGATCATTGTGAGCAGTCCGGCGGTGGCCTTTGGTACAGCAACTTCGGTGAGTTCGAGGTGGCACTGGACCGTCTCTTAGACGACACCGAACTGCGCTCTAAGTTGGCCCAAGCCGGCCACGCATACGTGAAGAACTCGTTCAGCTGGTCCGCCGTGCGACGGCGTTATCAAGCGCTGCTCTCCCAGATCAGCTAGCAAGTGAGCCGCTAGGGAGATTCTTCCACGTCGCCTGGCGGAAGCAGGCTTGTAGGACGATTCAACCTCACAACCAGATCTGCGAGAAGTCCCACGACTAGCACTTGAAGTACCGCGAACCCGAGAAGCAGGGTGTTGGCGGCGGGACGGAAGTCCTTGTCGACAATGTCGTATCCAAGTTTGGCGGCGAAGACGACACCGAGTAGCGAGGTGATGGGCAAAGCCACTCGCAAGGGGTCATAAGTCAGGATCATGCGGATGACCTGCAGCACATAGCGGCTGGTGTCGCGGAACCAGTGAAACTTCGAACGACCGGCACGTACCTTGTACGAAATGGGCACGTAGCGGACTTCGTAGCCGTTCATCAAGAAGGCCATCGTGATAGTGGTGACGCATGAGAACCCCGTCGGCAACTGTTGGGTGAACTGAAGGCCGACATCGCGGCGGAAAGCTCGGAACCCTGAGTTGAGGTCTGGGATCTTGGTACGGGTCAGGTAGGACGCGAGACGGCGGATAGCCCATTTCGCGGGAACTCGAAAGATCTTGAACGTGCCCTGTTCAGAGGTTCTGGCACCGACTATGTGATCGCTGTTGCCGAGTTCCGCGACCAGCTCGGGAATCTGGTCGTTGGGATAGGTCATGTCTGCGTCGGACCACACCACGACACGACCTTCAGCAGCTTCGGTGCCGATACGCCGCGCCGCCCCGGAGCCGCGGTTTCGTCGAGTCTTTATCACGCGGACTTTACCGAGACCCTGGCAGATTTCAGCTGATCCGTCGGTCGAACCATCGTCTACAACCACGAGTTCCCAGGAGTATGAAGACTTGTCCATGGAGGCGCTGATTCGGGCCAGTTCGTCTGCCAAGTGCCCCGCTTCATTGTGAACGGGCAAGACGATGCTGACATCAAGAGTCGGTTCAGCGGCCACGGAGTGAGTTTACTGCTGAATGCTTCGGTAGATGTCGGCCATCTGTTGGGCCGCGGTTTGCCAAGTCATCGCATTGATGCGGGCCTGAAGCTCTGTTGGCACTGTTCCTGGCGCCGAAATTGCCGCGCGAAGCTGTTCGACGAATGCTTCGTTGTTGTTGGGGGGAGCCAGCGGTACGAAGTCGCCTATCAACTCCGGTAAGGCCCCCACCGCAGTGGCCACAACAGGAGTACCGACCGACAAGGCTTCGAGCGGTGGAAGTCCGAACCCCTCGTAACGCGAGGGAAACGCCAGCACTGTGGCTCCCCGTAACAGCGACGCCTTCTGTTGTTCGTCAACTGTAGTGAGTCTCACGAGCCTCCGATCGCCGTCCGCTGCGCCGAGTGTGGATTCAGCGTTTCCGAGCGGGCCGGCTACCACGAGCCCCACGTCGTCGGGAAACGAACTGACCGAATCGGCGATCAGTGCGACGTTCTTGCGATGTTCCACGGTTCCCAGCACGAGCACGTATCTGTCGAAACCGGCGAGTGTCCGCCCAACTTCGGCGTCGCCGGCGACGACGGGGTTGACGCCGTGGGGAACCAGCGCAACCCTGTCGTCGGGCACACCGAAATGGATGCGCACCTCCTCGGCGACGGCGGTTGAGGTCACATGTATCGTCGCACCGGCGTTGACAGCGGTTCGCAACGGCTTGACCATGGCGACCACTTCGGGCCGACACCATTGCGGGTGGTGGACCATCGAAAGGTCTTGGACTGTGATGACCGAGCGGGGGCTGGGGGGAGCAGTGAAGTTCGGTCCATGGACGATGTCGACGGATCCGACGATCAATCGATCCAGGACACAGAGGTTGCGTTGCCATAGCTGATGGGCGACACGGGCGGGCACACGCGATCGACGTATCGGGACTTCGGTGTTCGGCCGTGCTCCAC
>JAKZTU010000357.1:0-6602 GCA_047516945.1 Acidimicrobiales bacterium | reverse complement strand
AGTTTGGTGAGTGGCGACGTGACGGAGACCGACTATGTCGCACCTATGAGTTTTCCGATTTCATCGACGCTTTTGGTTTTATGGCCAAAGTGGCGGTGGTTTCGGAGAAGTTGTTTCACCATCCCGAGTGGAGCAATGTCTATAACCGGGTTGATATCGCCATCACTGACCACGCCGCAGGCGGCATATCAAACAACGACCGAGCCTGGATAGAGCGCGTCGAGCAACTCGGCCGCTAAATCAGCCACTGAATCGCTGACTCGCGTTGGCCCTCAGGCGGCTGCGGCTTCGTCGAGCGCTTGGGCGAGTGTGTTCCAGCTCAGCGTGGCGCATTTGATTCGTATCGGGAACTTCACCACGCCGCGCAGCGCTTCGAGATCGCCGAGTGGCATGCCCTCAGATGCGCCCTCAAGTTCTATACCTAGAGAGGTTTCGCTACCGTCGCCGCCGATTTCGGTCTCGTGGATCGACATGAGTCCCTTGAAGGCCACGATCAGCTTGTGAGCGTCTTCTACCGTCCTGCCTTTTATCGCCACCGACATCATTGACGCCGATGATTGGCTGATGGAACAGCCCTGACCGCCTATTGCGACATCGTCGATAACACCTGCGTCGTTGACTTGCAGATAGACGATGATTTCGTCGCCGCACAGCGGGTTGAAGCCCTCGGCACGTCGCGCGGGAGGGGTCTCGAGTTCACCACGATTGCGGGGCGTTCGGTAGTGGTCGAGGATGATTTCGCGATACAGGTCTTCGAGTCCAATCATCTTGTGGTCTCCTAGAACGAGAAGATGTCGTCGACTGCACTGAGGGCATCGGCGAGCTTATCGAGGTCGGATTTGTTGTTGTATACGTAGAGGGACGCACGCGAGGTGGCATTGGTGCCGAGCACATCCATGAGTGGTTTCGCACAATGGTGGCCTGCTCGCACCGCAATCCCGGATTGGTCGAGCACTTGGGCGACGTCGTGGGGGTGCACATCGCCGTAGATGAACGACATGACACCGCCGCGCTCTGCGGGCTCTGTTGGGCCATGAATGGTGATCTTGTCGCCGTGGCGTTCGGTGAGCGTCCGCAGCGCATAGGCGGTCAGTTCAACTTCGTGCTGGCGGACATTGTCCATGCCGAGGTCGCTGAGGTAGTCGATGGCGCGGCCGAGTCCGACGGCTTCTGCAACCATCGGTGTGCCAGCCTCGAATTTCCATGGGATCTCGTTGGTCGTGAAACCGTCTTTGGTGACGTTGAGAATCATTTCTCCGGCACCGAGGAAGGGCGGCATAGCTTCAAGCAGTTCGGCTTTGGCCCAAAGCACTCCAATTCCCATCGGGGCGAGCATTTTGTGACCTGTGAAGACCAGAAAGTCAGCCCCGAGCGCCTGTACGTCGGTGGGCATATGGGGTACGTATTGGCTGGCATCTACAGCCATGAGCGCACCGGCGTTGTGAGCCCGCTCGGCAAGCTGAGCGATCGGGTTGAGGGTCCCCAGCACGTTGCTCATGGCTGTCACCGAGAGCAGTTTGGCTCCGTCAAGGAGCCGGTCAAGGTCGCTGAGATCCAGATAGCCAGATTGGTCAACACCGATCCAGCGCAGTTCTATGCCCGTTTGGGCTCGCAGCATGTGCCAGGGAACGATGTTGGCGTGATGTTCCATCTCGCTGATTACCACTGCGTCGCCTGCGGTGAGGTTGCTCTCACCCCAAGCGCGGGCCAATAGGTTAATCGACTCGGTGGCGTTCTTGGTGAAAACGACCTCGGAGTCAGAATTGGCGTTGATGAACGAAGCGACTTTGGCTCGCGCTCCTTCAAGAGCGGCTGTGGCCCTTACCGCGAGCTCGTAGCTGCCACGGTGAACGTTGGCATTGTTCTTCTGGTAATAGTCGGTCATCGCATCAATGACGACCTGTGGTTTTTGGGAGGTATTGGCGGAGTCGAGGTAGACGAGCTGATGACCGTGAAACTGCTGGTCCAACAACGGAAAGTCGGATTTGATAGCGGCGGGGAGGGTCATGGGTTCAGACTCCGAACCGCTCGTAGCCTTCGGTTTCCAGTCTTTGCACCAATTCCGAGCCTCCGGATTCAACGATGCGCCCGTCGATGATCACATGGACCTGATCGGGATGCAGCTCAGAGAGCAGCCGTTGGTAGTGGGTGATGGCGAGCACGCCGAGTTCGGGCCGTTCGGAGCGCACCTCTTGGACGCCGGTGGCCACGACACGCAGCGCGTCGATGTCGAGCCCGGAGTCGGTCTCGTCGAGGATTGCCATTTCCGGTTCGAGGATGGCCATCTGCAGTATTTCGTTGCGCTTTTTCTCGCCGCCTGAGAAACCTTCGTTGACGTAACGCTCAGCGAACGAGGCGTCCATATTGAGCCGGTCCATCCATTCCATGATGGCCAAGCGGAGTTCGAGCACCGACATGTCGATGCCTTTGCGAGCCGAGAGCGATTGCCGCAAGAAATTGAGAACCGAGACCCCGGGGATCTCCTGGGGATACTGAAAGGCCAGAAACATGCCGGCCTTGCCGCGCACGTCGGTGGGCCATTCGGTGATGTCTTCGCCTCGGAAACGAATTGAACCGGATGTGACTTGGTACTCGGGGCTCCCGAGGATCACGTTGGCGAGGGTGCTCTTGCCTGAACCGTTTGGTCCCATGAGAGCGTGAACTTCGCCGACGCCGACCCGCAGATCGATGCCTTTGAGGATTTCGATCTCGCCTTCGACGGTGCAGGCCCGAAGGCCGTCGATTTCAAATAGCGGAACCGTCGTCATGCGTTACAGTTTACGAGCGCTCTCAGTTTCGCACTACGGCGATAGGAGAAATTACCGCTTCGTTGATCGAGTAAACTGCGCGTTTCTCGAAATCGAACTAAGCGTCATGTGTCGATCAGGACTCGACGGTCGTCGAACACGGCAGCGATCTCGACCTCGCCTCCGAGTTGATGCACGATCGACCGGAGCGTTTCGAGCGACAGGCCGATCTCACCGTGCTCGATTTGCGAGATGGCTGACTGCGACTTACCGATCATCTCTGCTAGCTCTACCTGGGTCACACCGAGCGCTTTGCGAAGCTCAGCGAGTCGGAAGCTCACGATCTCGCCGATGGCTCGTTGCTTGGCCTCGTCGATTCGACGACTGCGTTCAGGGTCTTGGCGCGCATCGTCTCGTAGTGTGTTGAAGTTCTTGGTGCTTGGCATCACGTGTGTCCTTCCTGTCGAAGCTCGTCGAGATGTGTGTCGTAGAGGTCATCGGCGATCGGTGTGTAGTGGTCGTACCAATCGTTCCAATTTGCGCTTCTAGGATCGTCGGGACTTTTGTCACCACCGATTAGCAGGATCGCGGCCCGGCGAGGATCAAAAGCGAACAGCACCCGAATCGCTCGTTCCGCCCGCAGCTCCGTCATGTTCGGATGGCGTGATTGGTGGACATTGTCGACAACCGGACGGCCGAGGCCCGGTCCTGCCCATTCCAGCAGTTCAACCCTCGCGATCACAGCGTCTTGATCCTCCTCGGTGAGAGTCTGGTACCAGTCGTCGAACTGGTGAGTGTACTCAACATCCCACATCAACATCAGTGTAACTAATATTTATCGGACTGGTCCAGCCTTGGTCCATCAGCAATCGTCCCGATCGCTGGAACTTCGGGTTGTTGTCGTATATAAAATAGAAATTGATGGTCAAGAAAATAGAAGAAAAGATCACTAAAAATAGAAATTAGCGCTATTCTAAATGGCGATGCTTGAACGGAGGATCGCCAACGATCAACACGAATCGCTGCTGGAACGTCGCCTCGCCTCTTACCCGGCGGTGGCGCTGGTTGGTCCGCGTCAGTGCGGCAAGACCACGCTCGCTCGATCGCTCGGGGGTCGCTACTACGACATGGAGCTGGAATCCGACCGTTTGAGGCTGGATCTCGAATGGGACCAGATGGCTGGAGGTGGAAGTCTTGTGGTCATCGACGAAGCCCAAGCAGCCCCGGAGATCTTCGGTCGACTACGCAGCACCATCGATGCCCAACGTGGCCTCTGTGGGCGCTTCCTGTTGCTGGGTTCGATAGCGCCGTCTCTGATGAAGAACGTTTCGGAGTCGCTCGCCGGTCGCTTGAGCGTGGTGGAGTTGGCGCCTCTGTCCTGGCTGGAATTGCCCAGTGAAGCCCGCGAGCGCCTTTGGTACTGCGGCGGGTTTGCCGACGGTGGAGTGCTCCACGGCAGAGGCTTTCCCGACTGGCAGCACGATTATCTGAACCTGCTTGCGCAGCGCGATCTGCCAACGTGGGGACTACCCGCCACGGCTCCCACCACCCTGCGCCTCTTCGAGATGTTGGCGACATCACATGGGCAGCAGTGGAACGCCAGCGAGATCGGTCGTGCTTTGGGGCTTTCCTATCACACGGTGAACGATTACTTCGACTACCTGGAAGGCGCGTTCCTGCTCAGGCGTCTTCCCGCCTTTCATGGCAATGTTCGTAAACAGCTCACGAAACGACCGAAGGTCTACTGGCGCGACAGCGGCCTGCTGCACAGCTTGTGGGGCATCGGCAGTGCCTCGGAACTGCTCCGCCATCCGATGGTGGGCGCGAGCTGGGAAGGACATGTTATTGAGCAGGTGCTGACAGTTCTGCAACAGTCAGGTACACGTTTCAGAGCTTCGCACCTGCGCACGGCTGACGGTCGCGAGATTGATCTCGTCGTAAACGTACGGCAGGAACTCTGGGCTATTGAAGTGAAACTCACCAGCAATCCGAGCCGCTCCGACATGGCCCGCCTCAACGACACAGCCGATCTGGTCGGCGCCGACCGGCGGTTCTTGGTGACTCGAAGCGCCGCGACGGCGACCAGCGGAGCACAGACCGTCTGTGATCTTGCCCACATGATCGATCAAGCAAGCGAAGCACCCGACTAGAGGCCGCCGGGTCGTTTCGCGGATCACCGAGCGCGTCAGCGTCGAGTTGATGCGGCAACTTCGTTGGCCAAGGCGATGAGCCTTGCTCGGATGGCGGTGCTGTCAGCGGCCAAGTCCACCGTAGCGAAGTGTATTCTGTGGCCTTGAATCACCGCGGACTCGTCGATGTCCTCGCCGACGGAAGGATGCAGCAACAGTCCGGAGGAATCAAGTGATCTGGGGTCACTGTCGCTCTCTTGAGATCTCAAATAGGCGTACATCTGGAAGATGTGGTTGCTGTCTAGCGTCAGCGTCCGGTGATGGCCTGGTTTCAGAATGCTGGTGAACTTCGTGTCGATGATGATGCGATTTCTGTGACCGTGCTCATCTGGCGGGTTCTCTAGGACAATGTCGGTCTTCATATGTGGCATGATCGCGTCGATCCTCGGAGTCTTCGCCTCGATCGGCCATTTGATCCGCTGACCGGGGTCGACGGACCAACCGCGGGGACCGAGCACCGTGCTGTAGAAGCCCCCTACTGCGGACTCGAACAGACCTCTGGCCCAGGTCTCATCCCTGTCGGGTGCGACCAAGTGGGTATTTCCGGGGTCCTCGGTGGGCAGACTCAACCTGAGGGCCAACTCTGTTGTTGAGAGCATCTGGCGGTCCTCGGCGTTGGCCCTGCGTGCGGCGAAGGTGTTTCGGAGGTTTTATGAACGGATGCCTGCGGAGGTCTCATCGCCAACTCCGGCACGGTCGAGAGCCGCGGCGAGACTGTGGCACTGCCTGCCTAGTGGTATGAGCTTCCCCCCTAATCGTGGAGAGATTGTTTGTGGGGGTCGGGGGTGTGGGCTTGTTCGTATTCTATGGGTGGAACCATTCCGATTGCGGAGTGGCGCCGGCGCTGGTTGTACCAGGTGTGGACCCATAGGGTGATTTCTTGTCTGGCTTGGGCCTTGGTGGTCCAGGTCCGTTGGTTGATTCACCCTGGGTTTTGTGCAGGCTCCAAGGATTGGAGCAAGCATGGGAGCTATGGACACACAAGCGAACACGGCGGGGACGTCTCGTCGGTATTCTGCTGAGCAGAAAAGCATGCGGTGCCGATGGTGTTCGCGCTGCGCGAGGAGCTGGGCACCTCGTCGGGTACGGTCACGCGTGTAGCGCGTCAGTTGGGTTATGGCGAGGAGTCGTTGCGCCGCTGGGTGGCTCAAGCCGAGATTGACGCTGGGTCGCGGGCGGGGGTGTCGACCGCTGAGAGCGAGGAGCTCAAGAGGTTGCGTCAGGAGAACCGTGAACTGCGCCGAGCCAATGAGATCTTGCAGCGTGCAGCGGTTTTTTCGGGGCGGATCTCGACGGTTGACAGCGATGACCGTGCAGTTCATCGACGACAACCGCGAAGAGTTCGGGGTCGAGCCCGTCTGTGCAGCGTTGCAGGTGGCCTCTTCCACGTATTGGACTGCGAAGCGTCGTGCACCGTCGGCGCGTGCGTTGCGCGACGCCAAGCTGATGCCGTTGCTGTTGGTTTTGTGGCAGGCCAACTACTCGGTGTATGGGGCGCGTGAGTTGTGAATCGCTGCTCGACGCGCTGGCTTTGACATCGGCCGCGACCAGGTTGCCCGGTTGATGCGCCAGTTGGGGATCCGCGGTGTTCAACGAACAAAGAAGGTGAACACCACCCGCTCTGACCCCAAAGCCGCACGGCCCGGCGACCTTGTCGAGCGGGCCT